>NZ_JACSQZ010000058.1 GCF_014836325.1 Clostridium gallinarum | reverse complement strand
AGTAAAAGTTTAAGATTCCATAACTTTAAAGGTCGTGACTATGATTATGATGATTTAGAAAAGAAATTATTAGGTTGGGGTTAATAGAAACAGATAAAGATAATATTCTTCGTTTAGAGGATTTAAAGACATAAGTATTTAGTATTTTAATATCTTCATAATTTAGGAAGAAGTTAAACTTTATAGCATTTTTTAATGATTCAGTGAAAAATGTTATTAAAAATTCTAAGGTAGATATCTTTGATATAATGAAGATGGTAAGTATAAATCCAGCTAAATATGTAAATATCTTTGAGAAAAAAGGAAGCATAGCAGTTAATAAGGATGCTGATTTATTAGTTATTGATGATGTTTTTAATTTAATTGAGACAATAGTTAGAGGAAGTATATACTAAAATAAGTAAAAATAAAATATATATGTTTTTATATCTTAAAAAATATATATTAATGATTTTATAATAAATGTTTATAAGTAAATAAATGTGGTATATAATATTATTATAATATAAAAATTAAGGGACTTGAATAAAGTGTATAGTAATAGAATAGTAAAGATTAAAATTTTTCCAGATACTTTTAATATACTTGTTTTATTTGATAATGGAGTTACTAAAAAAATTGATTTTAAAAAGAAATTAGATGAAGATTTTTATAGTGATTTAAAAAACAAGCTACTATTTCAACAAGCACAAATAGATGCAGGTGGGTATGGATTGAGTTGGAATGATGATATTGATATTAGTGAATTTGAATTATGGGATATAGGTGAGAATACTGAGGATAAAATTTAAAAGGGCTTAAGGTTGAAAAGAGATAAACATTGTATGATTGTGACTTGAAGCGCATTCGGCGGAGCAGGAATATAATGTTTATCTCTTTTTTTATTTTATAAAAAAAATAAATGGGTTATAATAAATATAGGAATTAATATAAGAATTAGAATGGAATTTAATATAGAATATATAATTAATTTATTAATGAGGTTTAAGGATTAAAATGGAGAAGGGACATTATAATAGATTTTTAAAGATATTAAAAGAAACAAAGGGAATTCACAATTCGTTAAATGAAATTTTAAAATATGATTTTATATATAATTCAAATAAAATAGAAGGAAGTACATTTACAACGGAAGCACTACAACTTTTATTTGAAAAAAATATAGTAATGGGAACTCATACGTTAGATGATGTACAAGAAACTGTCAATTCATTTTATACCTTTGATATGGTATTAGATAAAATAGATGAAAAACTTACTTTAGAAATGATAAAGGAATGGCATGCTAGTTTAATGTATAGAACTAGATTATATGATATGGGGTTAGCTGGAGTGTTTAAAAAGTATCAAAATAGAATACTAGGTGCTAAATTTGATACAGCAAATCCATGGGAAGTAGAAGATAAATTAAATAAAATTATAGAAGATTTTTATAATCTTAATAAAGTTACAATTCATGATATAGCAAAATTTCATTTTGAATTTGAATGCATTCATCCTTTTCAAGATGGAAATGGTAGAATAGGTAGATTTATATACTTAAAGCAGTTACTAGATAATAGATTAGATTTAAAATATATGAATGGTGAATCTGCAGATGAGTATAAAAAAGCTTTAGAAAACTCTTCTTCAGATAATATAAAACCATTAGTTGATTATATAGAAAAACAAAAGAATTTTATTAAAGAAAATGAAAATATGTTTTAGAATAGATAGGTTAATGAGGACTAAGTAATAAAATGGAGTTTAAGAGTGAAAAAGTAAGACGTATATTAAGTATTTATGAAAGACTTAATAAAGGTGAAAGTATTATAAAATCAAAGGAAGCTAGAAGATTTAATGTTGATCCTAAGAGTATTCAAAGGGATATTGATGATTTAAGAAATTACTTTGAAGAATCTGATAATAATGTAATATATGATAGAAAATTAAGGTCTTATAGAATAAGTAAAAAAATAGGTTATAATTTTGCTGATAGAGATATATATGTATTATCTAAAATATTATTAGAGTCAAGAGCTTTCACTAAGATGGAAATGGATAGAATTTTAGAGATATTAAAGGCTTTAAGTGAAGATAAAAATAAGATTGAAAAAATGATTTCAAATGATAGGTTTAATTATACTCCACCTAAACATAATAGGAATATTATCGATTTTATTTGGGATGTTAATTATAGCATAAGAATGCATAGAGAAGTTAAAGTAAAATATAGAAGACAGGATAACAGTGTAAGAGAATATAATATTAGACCTTTAGGACTTGTATTTAATGAATATTATTTTTATGTTATAGGGGAAATAGTAGGTAAGGAAAGTAATCATTCTATTGTCTTTAGAGTAGATAGATTTGAAGAGTATAAAATAACTGAAACTAAGTTTATACCTTATGAGGATAAATTAAAAGAAGGGGAATTTAGTAAGAGAATACAATTTATGTATACTGGAGAATTAATAAGTATTCAGTTTAAATTCTGGGGGGACTCATTAGAAGCAGTATTAGATAGGTTACCTACAGCTAAAGTTATAGAAGAATTTTATGATAATGGAAAAAAGATAGTATTAATAAAAGCAGAAGTATATGGGGAAGGGGTAAAGCGTTGGATACTTTCACAAAAGGAATATTTAGAAGTAGTAAGACCTGAATCTTATAGAAATGATATAAAGGAAACAATAAAGAAGATGTATGAACTGTATAAATAGATTTTACTAAGTTTTTAAGTATTAAACTATTATAGCAAGTTAACTAGAACTTACTATGGTAGTTAATACTTTTTTTATTATTTTTTTATTTACATGTACATTATATGTCCTTATATAAACAGTATTATTAATGTATAAGAGCTAAAGATTTAAAATAGTAAATAATTTTCAATATTTTTAATGATATGGAGGAGTAAAAATGTACTGTAAACAATGTGGAGAATCTTTTAATAATGACAATGCAGCTGTATGTGTTAAGTGTGGCACTAACAAAGGGCAGGGGGATAATTATTGTCATGACTGTGGAGTACAAGTGAAAAATAAATCCGCTGAAATATGTTTAAATTGTGGAGTAAGGTTAAAGGGAGGAATAAATAACTTGGCTAATCAAATAAAAAATGTAAGTAACTCTTCTTCTGGAAATAATAAGATTTTAGCAATTATTTTAGCTTTATTTTTAGGTGGATTAGGGGTTCATAGATTTTATCTAGGATATAAAGAAATAGGGTTTATACAACTTGGAATATTTATTGGGGGATTATTAATATTTACACCTATAGCCTTTGTATCTACTATATGGGCTTTTGTAGATTTAATTCAAATAATTTTAGGAAATTTAAACACTGTAGATGGAAATAAATTGATTTAGTAATATCTTGGATTATTTTTAGTGTGAAATTTAATATAGCAATAAATAAGTTTTAAAATAGAAATAGATAAATTTGTTTTTAGCAAGTTTATCTATTTTTATTACAAGACTTATTTCGACAATAAAAAACATTTGATTTTGTTATAATTATAGTAATAAATATGTTGAAAAAATGTTTAAATTATAAGGAGATAAAAATGGAAGAATTAAAAGCAATATTAGAAAAAAATGATATTAATGAAGCAAGGGCTATATTAAATAATGAAATATTATGGAATACTTCAAATGAAGAAATGTTTTATGAAATGGTTAATATATGTGAAGTTTACAATGTATTTGATGAAAATGATGAAAAAATAGAAGAGAAAGACATAAATGAATACACAGAAAGTGACTTAATAGATTTAAATACTAGTTTAACTTTGAACTTTTCAAAAGAAAGATGCATATTAGCGTATAAAGTTTCTAGGCAGCTGAATGGAAAAAGAGCTGAAAAGAAAGATTTTTTTAAGGATGAGAAAGTGATTTATACAACTAATGAAAGTAATGATTTAAAAAATAAAGATATTATAAAAAAGATTTTAATACTAGGTGGAGTTGTATTAGGAACTGCAATAATATGTAAGATGCCTAAAAGAAAGAAGCAATTAAATAGAGTAAAGAGATAAGAAAGGTAAAATAGAATATGAGAATAAAGTTAAAATGTAATCCATATAAAAGAGAAAATTTAATTAAAATAGAAGGAAAAGTTTATAATGAAAGTAAACTTTTAAAATATAAAGATTTATATGCATATGAATTAAGAGAAGAGTTTTTAACTGATTTAATAGATGAATTGAACACTAGAGATTTAACAATAGAATTCTATGGAACAAAATATGATTGTGAAGAGATTTGGGAATTGGTTAGTAGATATAATGAAAAACATAATACTGAAATTAAGATTGTAGTAGAGAGAATAGTAGATGTTTTAGATAAGAGGAAGGAAATAGAAGAGTTAGCTTTAGCTATGATAAATTCAAATGTTCCAGAATTGAGAGACGAACAATTAATTGATGGAATTTATAAAGAATTGAATAATCCTGTAAAAGTAGCTGTTATAGCAACTATGAGCTCAGGAAAGTCAACTTTAATAAACTCAATGGTAGCACAAAAAATTATGCCATCCAAAAGTGGGGCATGTACTTCAAAGATAGTAACAATTAATCATAAACCTTTAACTGATTTTAAATTAAAATCAGTAGATGGAATTGAGAAAAATAAAATTATTAATGTTGAAGATATGAAGCTTTTAAATGATAAAGAGGGGATTAAGGAAATAGAAATTGAAGGAAATATAAAAGCTTTAGATAATATAAAAAATCTACAATTAATTGATACACCAGGACCTAATAATTCATTAAATGGAAGTCATAAAAAAACAACTATGGAGTACATAAAGTCAGGTGATAAACCAATAATACTTTTTGTTTTAGATGGATCAAAATTACTTACTGATGATGAAGCTTATTTAATTGAAGTAATTGCTGATGAAACTAAGCGTGATGGAAAAGTAGATGAGGAGAGATTTATTTTTGCTATTAATAAATCTGATGATTTCAAAAAAGATGATAGTATAGTTAAAATAAAAGAAGATGTAAAAAGAAAGTTAAGAGAATATGGAATTAAAAATCCTAATATTCATTTTATTGCAGCTCAAAATGCTTTATTAAGTAGATTAGATGATAATGGTGTTGAGTTATCAGAGGATGAGGAAGATGACCTATATTTAATAACAAGAAAAGCTGCAAGAGGTACATATAATTTTTATTTAGAAAGTGATTTGTCTCCAAAGGTAAGAAGTAAATTAGAGAAAATAGCAGGAGAGGCTAAGGGAAATAAGAAAGTTTTAGTAACATCAGGAATGTTAGGATTAGAATTAACTATAAAAGAGTTAGTTAATAAATATAAGGATATAAGCTTGGTAAGAAATTGTATAGAGAATTGTTCTAAAATTATTAAAGAAAAAAACATTTTAAAAATTGTAAGAAATCAAATGGAAATGAAAAAAGAAGAAATGAAGGAGTTAGAAGCTAATATTATTAAAATCAATAATTTTTTGAATGAAAATGATGTTAGAGAAGAATTTAAAAATGATATTAATAATATAAAATTTCCTGATACTTTTAGGCAGGTAGTAAAAAGGGTGCATACTAATTTTAGTAAATTACAAAAAGATGCAGAAAGTATTAGTACTGAAAGCATAGATGGAGGAGAATATATAAAAAAAACAGAAGCTGAAAGATATATGAAAGAATTTATGAAAAAATATGAGGATATTACTATAGATTTACAAAGTGAATTTGATAGATTTATTAAATATGGTATTTATGAAGTTGGTGAAAAAATAATACAAGAATATAAAAATAAGTTACAGGGCTTTATAAATATATTAAATTGTGAAAGCAATATGTTAAGTGAATATGTTAAGTGTTCAATTCCAGATTATAAGGGGTTTATAAAGGAAAGTGCTATAAATAAAAAGAAGGAGTATATTGAATCTATACCTAATCCTAAGAAACAAGGTTTTTTTGGAAAATTAAAGTTTTGGCAACCTAGTTATATAGATGTAACTAGAACTGTAAATATTAAGGTTATAGATAAAAAAGAAATAGTTAATTTTACTTTCGGTATTTTTAAAGACCTTAATTTGGTTATAAAATCTATGACAGACTCAATTGAAAAGCATAAAGAAAAAGCAAAAGAAACATTAATTTTAAATTTAGATGAATTAAATCATAGTATTGAAAATAAGCTTAATAATTTAAAAGAAATTATTAATAATAAAGCTGAGATAGAGGTAGCTATAACAGAAGATAATAATAAGCTTAATACAATAGAAGATATAAATGAAAAATTAGAAAAAATATTATTAATTTAAGAGGGAAAATGATGAAAGTAGAAAGAAATGATATAGATAAATTATTAATATCAAAGGATATTGAGGAAATAAGAGCATTTTTAAATAATTGCTTACTATGGAATGCATCTGATATAGATACAATAAGAAGTTGCGTTAATAAATTTAGTAAAGTTGAAGGTGTTTTTGATAGACATGATAATGAGGAACTAAACAAGAATAAAGAAAGATACACCAGTGAATATTTAATAGACTTAAATACAGAACTTACCTTTAATTTTTCTAAAGAAAGATACTTACATGCTTTAGAGGTTGCTAATTATTTAGAAATGAAAAACTTAAGTAACAAAAGAAATGTACAACCATCTAATAACAATATTGTATATATAAAAGTAGGCGAAAATAAAAAAAAAAAGAACAGTCAGAATCAGATGCAAACAAAAAAAAACAAAAGCAGCTTAGTATTTCAAGTAATAGTAGGAGCTATGATAGTAGCAATAATAATTATTCTAATAATAATATTCAAAAGTCTTTTACTGGAGAACTAAACTTAGAAAATGATATATGTGATTATGTTTTGGAGTTTGATAAAGTTATTTTTAAAGAGAAGAAGGAGGCTAATAAGAAATTTTATAAAAGTAAAAATACGGGTAAATTACAGATAGATATAAGAGATGGTGTGAGTAAAAATGAGTAATGAAGACGTAAGAAGTAAAGATGATTTAATTGAAGCACTAATGCTTAGCGAAAGGTACTTATATAAGAATTATCTTCAGAATGTAAGTAAGTTACCTATAAAGAAAATAGAAGATGAAGATAATAATATATTTAATGGATTAAGAATATTAAAATTAAAGAAATTTGTATATTCAGAAAAAGAAAAGGATGTAGAGAAGTTAACATCAGTATTAACAGCTTTATATAATCTTGGTTGCACATATGGATATATGATTAATAGTGATGGAGAAAATATAGAAATTTATTATATTATAAGAAGTAATAGAGATACAGCATTAGGAAAAGACACATTATTAAATGGATTAAAAGGAAATTTCCCAGGTATTGAAATAGAGAATGTTTTTCAAGATGATATTAAAAATATAATAGATAGTAAAATATTTAATTATAAAGAATTTAATAGTATATCATCTGCTGTTGTAGTTCCAAGAGAAAAAAAAGAAAATCTTGAGATTAATATACAGGGAATAGAAAAATTTATAGATTCAATGTTAGGAGAAAAGTATACTGCTTTATTTATTTCTAAGTTTTTAGATACAGATACAATAAAATCTATTAGAAATAGTTTAGAAGATGTTTATACTTTGTTATCTCCTTTTAAAGAAACTGATTTTTCTTTTAATGAAAATGAAAGTGATTCTTTAAGTAAAAGTTTATCTAAAGGTATTACTGAAAGTGTAACAGATACAGTTACAAAAACTAGTGGAACTAGTGATAGCATAACTAAAACTAACACAGTTGGGGGAAGTGTAAGTGTAGGTGCTAGTACAAGTTTTAAATTAGGGGGATTAAAACTTGGAGTATCAACTAATGTATCAACTAATTATAGTCATTCAGTTTCTAAGGGAAAAACTATAACTGAAAGTACATCAAATTCATTAGGAAAACAAAGAGGAACTAGTGAAAATTCAACTGAAGGTCAAACTAAAACTGTTGGAGAAGGAAGAACATATTCTTTTAAAAGTGAAAATAGAAATATTATGGCTTTATTAGAGAGAGTAGATAATATGTTAAAAAGAATATCTTCTTCAGAGGATATAGGAATGGCTAGGTTTGGAGCATATTTTTTATGTATGTCAGAAGATATTGCATTAAGAGCAGCTTCGACCTATACGGGAATAGTTAAAGGAGAAGCCTCAGGATTAGAAAATAATTTTATTAATATTTGGAATAAAGAAAATGATAATTATATGGAAATATTAAATTACTTAAAAAGAATGGAGCATCCAGTTATTATAGATAATAGTGGAGTTGAAATAACTCCAAGTACTGTAATAAGTTGTAGAGAATTAGCATTTGGTACAGGATTTCCATATAAATCAGTTCCGGGAATACCATCAATGATGTTTACACCATTTGCAAGAAATATTTGTACTTATGAAGAGACTAAAGGTAAAAAAATTAATTTAGGTAATATATTTCACATGGGAGCTCCAGAAAGTAGAAGAGTTGAAATAGATTTAAATGATTTAACTATGCATACTTTTATTACAGGTTCAACAGGATCTGGGAAAACTAATGCAACATGTAAATTAATAAGCGAAGTTATAAACAAAGGCGTTAAAGTATTAATAATTGAACCTGCAAAAGGAGAATATAAGGAGTTTTTTGGAGAAGCAGATTCTTTTAAAGTTTATGGAACTAATCCTCTAATTTCAGAAATTTTAAAGATAAATCCATTTAGTTTTCCGGCTAATATACATGTGCTTGAACATATAGATAGATTAATAGAAATATTTAGTGCTTGTTGGCCATTATATGCTGCAATGCCAGCAATATTAAAGGAAGCAGTAGAAATATCCTATGAAAAAGTAGGATGGAATTTAGAGTATTCGGTTAATCCTAGAAATGAATATCCAACATTTAATACTCTTTTAGAAGTATTACCGGAGTTGATTGCTAAGTCTGCATATTCAGATGAATTAAAAAGTAATTATATAGGTTCTCTTGTGACAAGAGTAAAGAGTTTAACAATAGGGCTTGTAGGAAATATTTTTAAAGGAAATGAACTTGATAGTAGTGAATTATTTAATTCTAATGTTATCTTAGATTTAAGTAGAATAGGATCATTAGAAACTAAATCTCTTATAATGGGAGTTGTATTTTTAAAGCTTTATGAAGAAAGATTAAATAATAGTGATTTTACAAGTGAACTAAAGCATTTAACAGTTATTGAGGAAGCTCATAATCTTTTAAAGAAAGCAACTCAAGGAAGTTCAGAAGGAAGTAATATAGAACAAAAATCTGTAGAAATGATATCAAATGGTATAGCTGAAATGAGAGCTTTTGGAGAAGGATTTGTAATAGTAGATCAAGCTCCTATGAGTTTAGATGAATCTGCAATTAGAAATACAAATACTAAAATTGTATTAAGATTACCAGATGAGAGTGATAGAAGACTTGTTGGTAAATCTGCTCTTATGACAGATGAACAAATATTTGAAGTTTCTAGATTAAGAAAAGGGGTAGGAGTTATTTTCCAAAATAACTGGTTAGAACCTGTCTTATGTAAAATTGATAAATTTGATGGAAAAGTAAACTTTGAACCTAATGTAGATGGATATGAAAATTCAATAAGTAATAAGAAAAAGTTAATAGAATTATTATTAAGTAAAACAAGTGGAGAAAAAAGAACTTTATCTTTAAGAGATGGTGAACAGCTAATATCTTATATAAAAGAAAATATAGCTAAAAAGGATATACAAAAAGAACTAATTGAAACAGTTAATAATGTAGTTCATGGTGAAACACCGGAAGTGTTTAAGGATAATAATGAAATTAAAATATCGGAATTATTATATGAAGTAGTAAATGGAAAATCTTTTGAGAGAGTTATTACATTATCTGAAAGTATTGAGGAGTTAGATAGAGAATTATTTATGCAAATTAATCAAATGTTTAATTTAGAATATCAATATAGTATTGATTTAATAAGACATATTTTGGTTTATAATGCATATGAAGGTGAACTATCAGAAGAATCTATATTAGATGGATGGATGACTATGATGAAGGGGAAGGGAATATTTTAATGGAGTTAAATAATAAGTCTTTTGAAAAAGAAAATTTTAGGAATATTGAAAATATAGATAGCAATATTGTAAAACCTATTTTTAAAGAAGATGAAGGTAAGTTAAAAGAATTAAATGATATTTTAAAAACTGAATTTAATCTAGAGAAAATTAAGACTTATATAGAAAGTTTTAATTTAATAGAAAAAAATGATGGAGAAAAATTGAAAGGTTTTGTACAAACCTTAGATTCAGTTGAAGGTAATTTAGAAAATTTAGATAGTGAGAAATTAGATGATCTAAGAGAAAAATATCCTAAATTAGATAATATGCTAAATAGTATTGAAGATAAACTTCAAAATTTAGAAAATGCATCTGAAGAAGATAAGGAAAAATTAAAGAAAGGTTTAGATCAACAAATTAAAAGGTTTAAGGGATATTTAGTTGAAGCTCTTCTTAAAGAATCTTTAGCGGAGAGATTTAAAGAAATAAGTGATGTGGAATTACAAAAGGAAACCTCTGATGGAAAGACTAATATTGATATTACTTGTAGAGATGCAAAAGAAGACTTTACTATAGGAGATACTGAAGTTAAAAAAGGGGAAGACTTGTATATAGAAAGTAAAATAGGAAATAAGGAATATATTGCAAGTCAAATGGAGCATATGAAAAAGCAAATTGAGGGGCATCATAATGCTGGAAGTGAATCTGAAAATGGGTATAAATCTGTAATAGTTGTATCAGCTGACTATAAAGAAATTAGTGAGGAAAAGAGAAATGACTTTGAAAAACATTTAAAGGAAGTAGGAACTGACTTAGTTGTTTTAGATAAGACAGCTGAAAATATAGATTATAAAGTCAAGAGTAGTATATAGGAGAGAATAGTTATGAAAAAGGTATATTTATTAAATCTTAGTGAATTAGAAGAGTTTAATAAAAAAATAAAACTATACAATAAATTGCTTGCAAAAAAACATTTGTTAAATCAAGAAAATAATAAGGAATTATTGGAAAGTATTAATGTATGTAAATCCTATATTAAAGAACTTTTAAGTAATGATAGCTTTGATTATTTAGAGGATATTGATATTTCAATAGTTAAAGACAAATTTAATGAAGAGAATACTATAAGAGATTTACTAAATAAAAATTATTTAAATAGTAATGAAGTACAGTTATTAATAGATAAATTAGAAGAAGAAAAAGAAGATTATTCAGAGTTAATTAGGTTTTTAAGAATTTCAATCAAAAAGAACTTAGCTTTAGTAATGTTTTATGAATAGAATTGTATGATTAAAACAGGTGAAAAGAAATCACCTGTTTTTTGCTATATTTAAATAAGTAGAGTAAAAATATAACTTAAAAATTATTTTAAAAGTTTTTTTGTAAATTTTTAAAAATCTTTATTACCTGCGTATATATGATATGAGGAGGTGATAAAGATGGCAGCAAGTTCAATATTAGTTAATAATGCTTTAGGTGTAAGCTACCAAATAGGGGTTGATTCCAAGGGAAATGATATTTTTAAAGGACAAAGCTTTAAAAACATATCTACTACTGCAACAGATGAGGATTTAGTAGTTTTATGTGATGCTGTAGATGAAGTTATAGCATATAACATTTCTACTATTAAAAAAGTTCAAACTTATGTAGTAACTAGAGGTTAATAATTTTTAGTTATAGGTAGCTTAAACTGTGTATATTTATTTTAGAAAGGAGGAGAAAATATGATTCAAAGAACAGCAAGTATGAGTTTTAAGGATGCGGGGGGTAAAAAGTTAACTTTATCTATTAAGGATGTAAAAGAAGATGTTGAAGAGTTAAAGGTAGTATCATTAATGGATACTATTATAAATAGAAAGCTTATTAAAACAGAAAACGGTGACTTAGTTGAAAAACAAGCAGCCCAAGTAGTTGTTAAGGATACAACTGAAATAGCACTATAATTTTAAATGATATTGAATTTTAATCCATAATTCAATTTTATATAAGCCCATAGTAAAGATATTAATTTTTACTATGGGCTATTTTATAATTTCCTTCCTTCAGTTTGTAAAGAGATAAACATTGTATGACGGTGACTTGGAGCGAATGCGACGGAACAAGGAATATAATGTTTATCTCTTATTTTATGAAGATAATTTCTCAAAATAATCTTTATCAATAATTTCGTAGACTTTTCCTTTTTTATGTAGCTTATTTTTATTGCAAAATGTGTTTAAAACTCTTAATAAATGCCTATAGCTAGTAGATAAAAGTTCAGCACATTCTGTTAAATTATAATTAAAAATATTATTTTTAGAGTTTTTCAATATAAATGAAGCAAGTCTATTTTCTAAGGATTCAAACATAGTTGTGCAAGTATTACTAGTCATGTAGCTTAATCTTTCACCTAAATTTAAGCAAATATATCTTAAAAACTTAACATCATTTAAAAGAACTTCTCTATACAAATTTAAAGATATAGCAAAACAATAACAAGGTGTAATTGCTTGAACTGAAGCATTTGGATTCTTTCCCCACAAACTACAAGTTTCGCCTAAAACTTCTAATGAGTTAAAGTGTGAAACGAACATTACTTTTCCAGATATAGAATGTGATAAAACTTTAGTTTTTCCATCAACTAAGAAAAATAAAAAGTCCGAACATTCTCCCTCGTTTATGATAATATCATCTTTATCAAAGTAAAAAAGCTGCATTTTATCAGTTATATCTGTAGAAAATATATTTAAAATATTGGATTCATTTACATATCTATTAAAAAGAGAAGTATTTTCTATTTTTTTCATAAATCCTCCGAAGTAGTTCTGTTTAATAAATATTTTATCATAAAGGAAATAAACCTTCAAATACTATAGCTTTTATTACGATAAAAATTAATTACGAACATTAAAGTTAAAAAGATGTTAAATATAAAGTTTTTTTATAAAAATATGACATATGTCATATTTTTTAATTATAATAGTCACTATAATAATTTTGTAAGTTAAATATAGGAGATGAAGTCATGAAAAATTTTATGAGAAAAATTACAATTAGCTTAGTATTACTTATGTCAGCTTTTGTTTTAGCAGGATGTGGATCATCTAATAAAACAGAAGGCAATAATTCTTCTAATGGAGACTATTCAAAATTAAGAGTAGCATTAATATCAGATACAATAGGAACAGAGCAATTTATTCTTCAAGCTTATAATGCAGTAGGAGCAGCAGCTGAGAAGTATGGATTTGAGTGGACATCAATTGAATGTACAGATACAGCAGCATGGGAAGAAAATACAAGAGCTGCATCTAATGAAGGATATGATTTAATTATAGGTATTGGTTGGCAAGCAGCTGATCCATTTAGTGAAGCAGCTGATGAATTTGAAAATACAAAATATGCTGTAATTGATACAACAGCATCTAATGATAAAGTAACAAGCATAGGCTTTAAGGAAGCTGAAGGAAGTTATGTACTTGGAGCTATGATAGCAAAAGCTTTCCCAAATGAAAGTTTATATGGATATATATCTTCATTCCAAACACAAGCTACATATAAATACAGATATGGTTTTGAAGAAGGTGTTAAATCTTTAAATCCAAATGCTAAATTTATGTATAATTTTACAAACTCTTATAGTGATACAAGTTTAGCGTATGAATATGCAGTTCAACAAAAGGCAGCAGGTGCTAACTTTATATTTGGTGGAGTATCAGCAAGTGGTAACTCAGGTATATATCAAGCAGCACTTGAATTAGAAAAGAAGGGTACACCAATATATACAACTGGTTTAAGTATTGACCAAACAACAGAAGATAATAAATATATAATAGGTGGATTAATAAAAGATACAGCAGTATGTGTAAATACAATTATTGATGAATTCTTAAGTGGAGAATTACAAGGTGGAGCACAACTTCTTGGAATTAAAGAAGGAGCTTTTGGAGTAGTTGGTATTACAACAGAAACTATGAACTATAAAAATACTGAAATTTTAACTGATGAAGTTATAGAAGCTGGAAAAGCTGCTGCAGAAGATATTAAATCTGGAAAAGTTACAATAGTAGTTCCAGAAGAATCTAAAAACTAGTCAGTAGATAAGAATGAAAAATGTATAATGTAAAATTGAGGTGGAAAAACTCCTAAGGGAGTTTTTCTTTAATTGTATTTTGGGAAATTAAGAAGGAGAAATTAGGTATGCTTTTAGAAATGAAAAATATCGTTAAAAGATATGGGAATGTTCTAGCTAATAATGGTATAAATATAGAGCTTAATAAGGGTGAGATTTTAGCTATTGTTGGTGAAAATGGAGCTGGAAAATCAACAATAATGAAAATACTTTATGGCCTTGAAAGACCAGATTCAGGTGAAATTTATATAAATGGCAAGAAAATGGACTTTCATAATCCATCTGATGCTATGGCTCAAGGGATTGGAATGGTTCAACAGCACTTTATGCTTTTTGATTCTATGACTATTGCTGAAAATATAGTATATAAAAATGAAATGAGAAAGGGAATTTTCTTTGATTATAAAAAGAATATAGAAGTAGTAGAAGAGCTTTCTAAGAAGTATATGTTAAAGGTTGATCCAAAGGCTATTATAGAGGATTGTCCTGTAGGGCTTCAACAACGTGTAGAAATCTTAAAAATTCTTTATCAAAATGCGGATATTATTATTTTTGATGAGCCTTCAGCAGTTTTAACTCCTATTGAAGTAGATGAGCTTTTAAAAACTATGAAGCAATTAGCGAGTTTAGGTAAAAGTATAATTGTAATAACGCATAAGCTTAATGAAGTTATGGAAGTAGCTGATAGAATAGTTGTAATGAGAACTGGTGAAGTTGTTGCAGAAAAGTTTAAAAGAGATACAAATGTAGAAGAATTATCTTATTTAATGGTAGGAAGACAAATATTAACAAGGGTAATTCCTGAAAAAGAAACTAAGGAAAATGTATTAGAGGTTAAAGCCTTAACTTTAAATGGAGAGCATGAAAAGAAAACTTTAAATAATGTAGATTTACATATAAGAAAAGGCGAAATTGTTGGTATTGCAGGGGTATCTGGAAATGGACAATCTGAACTTATAAGATGTATAACAGGACTTGAACATGTAGATGGTGGAAAGATTCTTCTTAACAATGAAGATATTACAAATAAAAAGGTTATGGAAATTAGAGATGCAGGTATAGCTCATATTCCAGAAGATCGTTATTATTGGGGAAGTGCAAAGGAGGCTACTTTAACAGAAAATGCATTAATGGGCTTTGAAGATCATAAGGATTTCTCTAAAAGAGGAATTTTAGATACTAAGAAGGTTACAAATCATGCAAAGGAATTAATAAAGAAATTCTTAGTTAAAGCAGATTCTCCAAATCAAAAGATTAAAGAATTATCAGGTGGTAATGCACAAAAGCTTATAGTAGCAAGAGAAATGGAAATGCAAACTCCACTACTTATTGCCTGTGAACCTACTAGAGGTATAGATATAGGTGCTATTGAGTTTATTCATGATAAGCTTGTTGAAAAAAGAAATAATGGAGATAGTGTTCTTTTAGTTTCTTCTGAATTAAGTGAAATAATGAGTTTAAGTGATAGAATTTATGTTATTTATGAAGGTGAAATTGTAGGAGAATTTAAAAGAGGAAGTATTGATGAAAAGAGATTAGGTCTTTTAATGGTAGGAGGTAAGGAAAATGAAAAGTAAAATTAATAAATTTGCTAGATTTTTTGAACCTTTAAAACATCCTATACAAGCTATAGTTGTTGGATTAATTTTAGGGGGAGTAATTATTGGACTTTCTGGATTTAATCCTATAGAAGCTATGCTTGGAATGTTTAAAGGTGGCTTTGGATCAGCTTATTATTTAACAACTACATTAACACGTTCAGTTCCAATTATTTTTGCAGGTCTTGCAGGTGCACTAGCATGGGGATCTGGTTATTCAAGTCTTGGAGCAGCTGGACAAATGGTTTTAGGAGCTTTTACTTCAGCAGTTATTGCAGCTAATTGTCCTGGACCAGCAGTTTTTGTAGTAATTGTTTCATTACTTACAGGTATGGTAGTTGGTATATTATATTCTATTCTTTCTGCATATTTAAGCGAAAGATTTAAATTAGATTTACTTATAATAACTCTTATGCTTAACTATGTTGCTGATTATATAGCTTCATATTTTACAACTTATGTAGTAAAGGACCCGTTAGCAGTTGATTCATCAGCTATACAAACACAAAAATTAACAGATGCAATACTTCCTAAGATTTTTAAGGGATATTCATTACACTGGGGATTTGTAATTGCCTTAATAGCTGTATTATTAATTTTATTTATTATGAAGAAGACAAGCTTTGGATATAAGGCTAAAATGGGTGGTTTAAATCCAAACTTTGCAAATTATGGTGGAGTTAATAGTACAAAAATGATGTATTATGTATTAATGTTAAGTGGTGCTATTGCAGGTCTTGGTGGAGCTTGTGAAGTTTTAGGAGCTAGATATAGATATGTTGATGCAATGATAACTTCTCCAGGATATGCATGGACAGGTATTATAGCTTCTTTAATGTCAAGTAATCATCCAGTTGGTATTTTAGTAAGTTCTATTTTCCTAGCTGGACTTACAACAGGGGGAAGTACAATAGAGCGTAGTATGGGAGTTCCATCAGAAGTAACAACTATAATTCAAGGTATTATTACTCTATTAATAACAGCGAGATTTGTTGTTAAGTGGTATAAGAAAAATAAAGAAGCATCAACTAAGGAAGGAGCACAATAAAGATGGAAATAAGTATGGATTATTTAGCTGTAGTAGTTAATTCTACTATTCGTATGATGACACCTATTTTATTAGTAACTCTTGCAGCGGCAATATGTACAAAAGTTAAAATTTTCAATATTGCTATGGAAGGTACAATGTTAACTGGTGCATTCTTTAGTATTGTTGCTAATTATTATACTCATAGTGTATTTTGGTCAGTAATTGCAGGGGCTGTAAGTGGTATGATAGTATCTGCTATAGTTGGTTTTTGTATAATTAAATTAAAGGCTTCTCCAGTAGTTGTTGGTATGGCTACTAATACAATGATGGGTGGAGTAACTACTTATTTGCTTTATGTAATATTTAAAACAAAGGGAGTTTTTACTGATCCAAGCTTAGTAAGTCTTACAAAGATAGATATACCAGTTATAAAGGATATCCCTGTTCTTGGAACAATGCTTTCAGGTTTAACAATAATTGATTATTTAGCTTTTGCAATTGTAATAGGTATGCATATATTCTTATATAAAACAGTTTTAGGGTATAGATTAAGAGCTATTGGAATAAATAAGGAAGCTGCAAGAAGCTTAGGTACTCCAGTTGAAAAGTATCAATTCCTTACAATCAGCTTATCTGGAATATTATGTGGATTAGGTGGAGTTCTTCTTTCTATGGGAACTGTAACTTTATTTATTCAAAATATAACTTCAGGACGTGGATATATTGCTATGGCTGCAAATAACTTAGGTAGATCAAATCCAATTGGAGTATTCTTATCAAGTTTATTCTTTGGATTCTCTCAAGCAGCTGGAAATGTCCTTCAAAATACTTCTTTAAAAACACAAATAACAGCATCTATACCATATGTAGCTACAATAGTTGCTTTAGTTATATTTAGTATAAAAAATAAGAAAAAGAAAGTTAAAAAGGCGTAATAATGATATTTTTACATATATCAGATATACATTTTTTAAGAGAATATAAAAAAGAAGTATCAGGATATAATTCTATTTTTAATAATATGACAAATCCTATTGACCAAATAAAAAAGCTTATGTCTAAAGTTAATAATAAATTAGATTTTATAATTATTACAGGTGATTTAGTAGAGGGCGGAAATAGTGAAGATTATAGGGAGTTAAAAAGGCATTTAGATGAAATATTTAAAGATATTCCTTATATAATAACTCTAGGAAATCATGATAATAAGGCAGAATTTTATAAGGGTTGGTTTAATAAGGATTTAGGAAATAAGCCATATAATGCTACTATGAATATAGGAGATATTAAGGTTATAAGCTTTGATAACTCTGAATATCATAATCCAAATGGAGTTATAGATACAGGTAGATGTAAGTGGTTAAGAGAAGAACTTAAAAAAGATAATGATAAAAACATAATTTTAATGTTACATCATCATTTATTAAAAGAACAATTTAATTTACCACAAGCAAGCTATGATAATGAATTTGAAGAAATTATAAAAAATAGTTCTATAATATCAATTTTTTCAGGACATACTCATCATCCATATAGAGGAGAATTTATGGGTAAACCATACTTCACTTCAGGAAGTCTTTCTTTTGTTGGATATAATGAGGAAGATGGCAGAGTAAGATTTGAAGAAGCTTCAAAATGTAATCTCTGCACATATGAAAATGGAAAAATAGATGTAGAAGTTATAAATGTTACAGATGAAAATAAATTATTAACTTATGTAAGATTTTAAAAAGAAGATAATATATAAAAAATATATTCCCCTTAGTAAAATTAATATTGGTTTTACTAAGGGGAATAATTTTAATTAATTAGCATTTCTGAAATACAAAAAGCAGAGGCTGCTAAAGCACCTGTATAATTAGAATATTTCTTAACTATTAAATCTATATTTTTTTCTATTGCTAATAAGCTAATATTTTGATTTAAATATTCTTTTAATAAATCTGATAGTAAAGGCTCTTTAAACAATTCTCCATTGATAATAATTTTATTTGAGTCAATCATCATAGATAAATTATTTAGAGTTATTGAAAGGTATTTGATTGCAGAATGTAGTATATTTATTACACCAGAATCTCCTAGACTGTATGCTTTTAACACAGTTTCTATTGTTATTTTATTCTTATCTGTAACTAACTCTTTTAAGTAGGTGGTTTCAGAGTTATCAAAAAGTATTTGAGATTTTTTGATAATCCAAGCTTCACTTACATAGGTTTGAAGACAACCTCTTTTCCCACACTCACATAATTGTCCTTCTGGATGAATAACAATATGCCCTATTTCTCCAACTAGGAAGTTATTTTTAGCATATAGCTCACCATTATACATGTATGAAGAAAACATTCCCCTACCTATATGGAAGAAGATAAAATTACTGTCATTACCATTAAAGTTAAATAGTCTTTCTGATAATGTCATACACTTAACATTATTCTCAAAATAAATAGGTAAATCAATTTTCTCTAATAAAGTTTTAATTTTGAAATTTTTCCAAAATGGATTATTAGTAATAATTGATTTGGTTTTTGTATCAAAATGTCCAGGAAGTGCAACTCCAATTCCTTTTGGATGATATTCTGAACAAGATTTTATAAAATTATTCAGTTCGTTTATATAAAATTCTTCTGTTAAATCATCATTTAAATCAGAAGTGTCAAATTGAGTAATTTTTTCTTTGAAAATGGTTCCTAGGTTATCAGTCAAACAAAATGATATATATTTTGGTGATAATTCAGTACCTATATAAAAGCTATGGTTAGGAGATATACCTAATAATATTTTTTTTCTTCCTGATTTAGTTTCTTCAGGGATAGCCTCTCCAATTTCATGAATAAGATTTTCTTGTATCATATTACCAGTAATTTCACTAACTGTTGCAGGTGTAATTCCAGTTTCTTTTGAAATATCAATTCTAGATATAGGACCTTTAGAATAGATTTTATCCAAAATTTTAAATCTTAGCTTTTGTTGGTTTTTCGTAAGTTTCATATTAGCCTCCTGTTACTATTTAGGAATTATAATAATATTATATAACATTAATTATAATTTATAAACAATTAAAATTTGTTTTATTATAAATTATTATTCATATGATATACTTTATAAATATATATAAATAGTTTTAAATAATGTAATAAGCAAATAAAGATGTAATTGTATATGATAAATTATAGATTTAGTTATATATAAATAAAAAGTTATTGATTATGAATCATATTTAAAAGTAGGGAAAATAGTAAATATTTGTATTGACAAATCATTTTTAGTAATTTATACTTTAAATACAATAAATAATAAATTATTATCAATTCTAAGGC
>NZ_JACSQZ010000057.1 GCF_014836325.1 Clostridium gallinarum | reverse complement strand
TTAATAAAATCTTTTATAATCTCTTTTGTATTTAATTCTTTATCATTTTTATTTACACTATTTATTTCTTTAATATTTTCCTTTGTAATATCTATTTTTTCTGAATCTACTGTCTCTTTCATGGAGCTTTCTTTTTCATTTATTTCTTTATACTTCAAATTTATCCCATCATTTAATTCATTAAACTCTATTTCTGTTAATTTTATTTCTTTCCCCATAAACTTAGATAATACTTTTTCTACTTCAAATTTAGTAAAATTTAATGTTTCATTTCTTTTAAAAATTTCATTATTTTCTTTAATTAAGTATTTACTAGACTCTTTATCTATAGGCAATTCTTCCGACTCTTTAAAATCTAAAATAAAATCATTTAGAAATTTTATAAATTCCTCTGGTTTTAATTTACTTATAAAATTAAAAGTTCTCTCAAACTCACTACTAGTAAATTCATTTTTTCTATTTAATAGTATATTCTTTAATTCAATATTAATATAATCTTCTGGTTTCCCTGATATAGACTTTAAAATAGAAAGTAAACTAACTTTTGAATTTTCTTCACTCTTTTTATAAGCTACATTACCAATTTTATTTTCTAAATTTATGAAATCTTTTCCTTTTATATCTTCTAAACTTTCATTCCCATAAATAAACTCATCTATATTTTCTTCTATAACTTTTTCATTTATATTATATACAGTATTTTTTCTATCCTCTAAATTAGATGTTGTTAAACCTTTTACAGAAGACCCCATTTCATTAATAATCTTTGTAATATTATTTTCACTTTTAAATATTTCATTAAACCCTTTAATATTTTCTTTATTTAACTCGATATTATTTTCAAAAAATAATAGTATATCTTCTTTTGATAATGTTTTAAACTCAACTAAAAATTCTTTTAGCACTTTACTTATCTTATTTCCCTCTAAAGTATCTACATCTATATTCTTACTTGATAAATATTTAGAAATAAAATCCTTGGCTTCATTTTCATCTTCATTAATTTTATTTAGAAACTGAATTATTCCTTTAATCTCTCTTATATTCTCTTTAGTAAGAGGTATATTAAATTTAACCATATCCTTAAGTAAAGTTAAGTCTTCTTTACTTAATCCTTCTTTAAGAATAATTTCATTAAATTCTCCTTCATTTAATTCATCATCCTTAATATTTTCACCTATTATTTTTAACTTTAACTTTCCATTTTCAAAGCCTTCAACTTGAAATCTTGTAAAGCCTTTACCTAAAGAGTCTAAGTTTCCATCTATTTCCGCTTGAAATTCCCATCCATCTATTAACCGAATAGTGGCTTCATTACTACCTTCATTTTTAATTATCTTTCCTGAGAATTTTTCACCAGTATTAAAAGTTAACTTACTGGATATTCTTTTATTATTAACATTATAGGTATTTCCTATATTGAATATTCCAGGCATTTTCTCACCTCTTAACTTCTTCTATTTTATTTATAATATCGACTACTTTATAACCTTCTTGAATAGATTACTATTTACAAATAATTTAGAAATAGTTTTGTTATATTTAAAAGCTTTTTAAATATATTCTCACTGTAAATAACTTTAGAATAAAAATTAAGGAGCCACATTTAGTAGCTCCTTAATTTTTTATTCTACAACTATTTTATTATAGTTTTTCTTTCCTCTTTTTAATAAAGCACATCCATCTTCTAAGTCAGCTTCTTCTAAAGTTCTATTAACTTCAGTAACTTTTTCACCATTTAAAGATAATCCACCTTGTTGAATTAATCTTCTTCCTTCTGCCTTAGATGGAACTATTTTATTTTCAGCCATTATATCTAATATAGTTGAACCTAACTTTTCTTTAGATATAGTTACTGTAGGTACATTACTCATATCAACTCCACCTGAGAATAATGCTTCTGCAGCTGATTTAGCTTTTAAAGCTTCTTCTTCCCCATGTACAAGCTTTGTAACTTCAAAAGCAAGTCTCTTCTTAGCTTCGTTAATAGCAGCTCCCTCTACAGCACAAATTGCTCTAACTTCATCCATAGGAACAAATGTTAATAAAGATAAACATTTTTCAACATCTGCATCATCAACATTTCTCCAATATTGATAAAAATCAAATGGTGATGTTTTTTCTGGATCAAGCCATAAAGCTCCTCCAACAGTTTTTCCCATTTTTTGTCCTTGACTATTAGTTAAAAGTGAACAAGTCATAGCCATTGCTTGACCTTGAGCTTTTCTTCTTACAAGTTCAACCCCTGCAATCATATTTGACCATTGGTCATCTCCACCTAATTGCATTTTACAACCATATTTTTGATTTAATACGTAGAAATCATATCCTTGCATTAACATATAGTTAAACTCTAAGAAAGAAAGCCCCTTTTCTAATCTTTGTTTAAAACACTCTGCTGTTAGCATTCTATTAACAGAGAAATGAACTCCAACTTCTCTTAAGAAATCTACATAATTTAAATTTAGTAGCCAATCTCCGTTGTTTACTAAGATTGCTTTATCATCAGAAAAGTCTATAAATCTTTCCATTTGTTTCTTAATTGAATCTACATTATGTTGAATTTGCTCTTTAGTAAGCATAGTTCTCATATCAGTCTTTCCAGATGGATCCCCTACCATTGCAGTTCCGCCACCAAGAAGTGCTATCGGTCTATGACCTGCCTTTTGCATATGAGCCATAAACATTAATGCAATAAAATGTCCAACATGTAAACTATCAGCTGTTGGATCAAATCCTATATAAAAAGTTATCTTTTCCTTTTCTAGCAATTCTCTTGTTTCTTCTTCATGAGTAAATTGCTTTATGTATCCACGATCTAATAACTCGTCTAAAACATTAGCCATTCTACGTATCCTCCTCTTATCTTTACTTATTATAGTATATCTTTTTATTAACATAATATCAATGTAGAATTTATATAAATTCCTAGCAATAAAAAGTGGCTGCCCTATAGACAACCACTTAGTTTATTATTTTTATGCTACGTGTTCTTTTATAAAATCAGGTAGGTCTTCCATACACTCACAATTCAAATTTATAAAAATATTTATATTATATTTTTGTGAAAACTCCTTTAACTTTTTAAATAAATTAATGGAATCAGGTATATTCTTATTTATTATATTTGATAAAGCATCTACATACACATTTTCCACATCATAATTTTGAGATATAATCCCACAAATCAATCCATAAAAACTATCGCAATCTAAAACGCCTAATTCGTTAGTATTTATAAATCTTATTTTTCCAATTAACTGTCTCATGCGCCTTCCGTCATCATCGATATAAACTGAATCACCCTTTGCTATTAATGCACGGTCATTCGCAAGCTCTATTAACTTTTTAGACTTGCCTGCACCTCTCTTTGCACAAAAAATTTGAATCACTGGAATCCACTCCTTTAATAGATTTTGCATCTTACTTTATATATATTCTTCAAGAGTGAAATTATTTACAATAACCCAAACAAAATAAAAAGATAGAGAAAATTTAATAACTCTACCTTTTTCATCTAAAAAAATGTGTACTCATAACCTTATTTTTTCCTGCATGTTTAGCTTTATAAAGATATTTATCTGCGCAGTTTATTACAGTCTCTAAAGTATTACCGTCATAAGGATAAAAACCAAGACCAAAGCTTGCAGTTATATTTTTCTTTATTTCTCCATTTGAAATATAATTTTTATATAGTGCTTCTCTAATAGAATCTATTCTCTTATATACATCACTAATATCTTTTGTACAATCTATATATAAAATTATCTCTTCTCCACCATATCTTGCAATTATATCTTTAGGTCCTAACATACTTTTTATTAAATTAGCCGTTTCTATTAAAACTTTATCTCCAAACTGATGTCCTAAAGTATCATTAATTTTTTTAAAATCATCTAAGTCTATCATTGCTATTCCATATTCATTTACATTATCATTTTCTACTCGTTCATTAACTATTTCATAAAAAGTTTTTCTATTATAAATTCCTATTAATGCATCACATTTAGCAGCTTTTTCAATTTTATTATATAAAATTGAATTTTCTAAAGCTATTGCAATTTGACCAGCAATAGAATTCAGGAAATTTTCATGAAATTCAGTTAAAAAGTTATAATGAGTATGATCAACTACAATATATCCTATGAATTTTTCTGCAACCTTAATAGGAACGCCAATTCTCGAGCGTATATAAATCCCATTTTGTTCATCTTTAGTAATTGCTTCTTTCGAATTCAAAATAAAAGCTTTATGTTCTTTTATATATTGAATACATTCATCATTAAGAGCTATGCTTTCCTTAGTTCCATTAGTAGCTTTTATAACAAATTCACCATCTTCTTGTAAATAAATAGTAGATTGAGTAACACCTATAATACCAATTATCATATCATTAATCATTGGTATTATATTTTTGCTACTTAAGTTAGAATTAATATAATTGCTAATTAATATCACATTAGAAAGCATATCTAAGCTTTTTTCATATTGTACATTAATAGAACTTAATTCCTGTATTTTACCTTCAGTGATTTTCTGATAGCTTTCGTACTCTGACTTAATTTGCTTATACTTAACTTTATAATCGTCCATACTCCCTCCCTATTTTATTATGTATAGTATGAATCGAATTCAGAGAATCTATATAAACTAATATTACTTTATTTTCCTTTTAATATCAATATATTTTTACCTTTATTTGATTTTCATTAAGATATTAAAATTTTCTACAAACTATTTTTTACTCTTCCAGTTCCCTCTATAATTATATCAACTTTCACATCTAATTCTGTTTTACTTATTGGATTTTCAATTGTAATCTTTGGATAATTAATATCTAATAGTCTTTCTATTTCGAATACATCTATTCCCTCTTCTTTATACTTTTGAAAAGAACTTAATAAATAACTTTCTACTTCTTTTTCTTTCGCTACCTTTATATAATCTAATAATTCTTTATTAACTATAGCTTCGCCTTGAATTTCGGTTATAGCAACTCTTATTTTTAAATCTTTAATTAAAGTTATTTTATCATCTTCATACTTTAATTTACTGCCAGTAGTATTACCCAAAATTTCAAGTGTTATAAACCCATTTTCATCTTGAGGATTAGTTATCTCTAAAGTTCCTTTAGTTACATTATCCATTAATAAATTATAACTCATAGCTTCTCTAGAATTTATTCTATTTACTAAAATTCCATCTTGCATAACAGAGCCTCCGCCTATCTCTATCTTTTTATCTAAGGCATCTTCTCTTATCTCAATACTGCCTATTATATAAGTGCTACCTGGCTTAACTGATGCACTTAAGTAATCATTTATATTAGCTCTCATAGCTCTTGGATTTCTTTTATTTTTATGTACTAATTCCTCAAGATATAAACCTAAATACTCCTCATCACTAGATGTAATCTTTAAAAGATCATCAACCTCTCCATAATATACAAATAAGTCTGGTTTTATTTGAAATTCTTGACTATTATTTATTAAATCTATATATTTTTTCACTCCATCTTTTGCTGCTTTTTCTGTAAATATATATGCTCTGTTTTGAGTATAATTAAGCTCATAACTAGATGCTAAGTTAATATCTCTCAAAGCTTCTAATCCTGTTTTACCAATACCTTTATATATTATTCTTTTCCCCTTATCAGAGCTTTCATTTGTACTTCTATACGGCTTAACACAATCTACATAAACTACAGCTCTACCAAAGTCATCTGTATCAAATATTATACTAGTACAAAAACTAACTTTATTTATATCCCTGTAATTAAAACATCCTACTAATAATAAAGGAAGAAAAACTATGGAAAGTATTTTAAAAAAATTTTTTAATTTCATACCTATCTCCTTCCCTTTTTAATAAAATCTTTTGAAATTCTATTTAAAGATCCTCTAAGCACTATATCTTTAAATCTATATTCACTTATACTTCCAACTGGGAATAAGAATTGATATCCTACTGAATCTAGTTCAGATAATTGTATAAGTAAAAGAATTGCTCCTGATAAAAAGCCTGGAACTCCAAATCCTGCAGAAAAGCAAACTAATATTATTGCCCAAAATGATACTGCTCCATAAAGTTTAGGTATTAAAAAATATGCTAAAGTGCTTAAAGCAACAACTATTATAGTTATTCTTGAAGCTATTCCTGCCCCTACAGCAGCTTCTCCTAATATAAGTGCTGAAACAATACTCATAGCCCCACCTATAGGCTGTGGCAATCTAAGCCCTGCTTCTTTTATAAATTGAAAGGCTAGCATCATTAATATCACTTCTATAAATGTTGGAAATGGTACTCCTGCTCTAGATACTGCAAGTCTAAACATAAATAAAGAAGGTATCATTGAAAAATGGTATGTTATTATTGCAACATATAATCCTGGAAGTAAAGTAGCTATAAAAAAAGCTGCCCATCTTAAGATTCTATTAAAATTTGTATAGTATCTATTAAGGTAATAATCATCTGGCATTTGAAAATTTTCTAAGAAAAAATATGGAACTGTAATAACAAATGGTGTTCCATCTACTATTACTCCAATTCTACCTTCTAATAACTTTGCACAAACTTCATCAGGTTTTTCTGTGTACCCAACTGTATCAAAAAAACTATTTTGAGTTTTAATAGCATCTTCTATATAGTTAGTATCTAAAATAAATCTTAAGTCTAAATTCTTAACTTTATTTTTTATTTTTTCTATCAAATCATTTGGAGCAATTTTGTCAATATAGCATATTGCTACAGATGTTTGAGATTTCTCTCCTACAACAACAGCTTCAAATTTTAAATCTGGATTTTTAATACGCCTTCTTATTAAAGCAACATTATTTACTATTAATTCGTTAAACCCTTCTCTTGGACCCTTTAGTACTGATTCTGTTTCTGGAGTGCCAACACCTCTAACTGGAAACCCCTTTGCTTCTACAAAAATTATTTCTTTATAGTCATCAAAAATTAAAGCAGGATCACCAGATAATATATGCATTATTGCATCATCTACATCCTTTGCTATATCTGTTGCTCCTATATCTAAAACATTTTCTATTACTTCCTTTACAGAATTAATGCTTCCAAGACTAGGTTTAATTTTTCCAAATCCTCTTAGAGGCAGCAGTACATATTCACTTATCATATTTACATTACATAAATCATCAATAAATACTACTGTTGCTTTACCTAAAATAGTTTGGACTTCCCTATACTTAACATCGAAGGAGTTTTTTAATTTCTCCTTTACATATTCTAAATTATTCATATACATCACCTGATTATATTATTTGTTGAAAAACTGTTTAATATTCATTTTTTTGCTAATACTAAGGAAAGAATATTTATTATAGAAAGGATTTTAATATGAATAAAATATCTAGTAAGCATTTTATGCTATTTATACTTGGTGTATCTATAATTTCATTAAAAACTTATTCATCTATCTTTGTTTCATCGGGGGGGAGAGATACTTGGATATCTTCTTTATTAGCTGGAGGTGTTTTTATTTGCTTCTTATTCTATGTAATAAAAGTTTGCCGTGTTAGTAATACATTTAATATAAATGAAGTTTTCTTTAATTCATTCCCTAAAATAGTATCCTTCATTTTATTAGGAATATTTATATTAGCTTTATTTATAAATGCTATTGAAGCTGCTGCAGTTGAAGCAAATGTACTCCATACAACTTTATTTATTGATACTCCTGTTTGGTATGCTTTAATATTTTTTATAACTCCTTCATTATTTATATTTAATAAAAAGATACGTACTATTTTAATTTTTGTTTTAGTTAGTGTATTTATTTTTATAATAAATGGAGTGCTTTTATTTGTACTATCACAGGGATATAAGGATATCAATAATCTTTTACCAGTCTTTGCTCATGGTATTGATTCAAGCTTTTTCATTACAAGTATCCTTATTCTAGGTGGTTTTTCAACCTTTATGATAGCTATTCCATTTTTAAAATTCATAGATAAACATGAAAACTTAAGTAAACATACTTTTTACTCAGGAGCTATTGCTATTGCATTTATTGTTATTTCTTTTGTTGGAGTTATAACAGCTTTTGGTCCATTAAGAGCTGCTAATATATTTTATCCAGAATTTATATTAAGCCAAAGAATTGAGTTAGCTGGCTTTTTAGAATTTGGAGAATTATTCTTTATAACTCAAACAGTAGTTGGCTTTTTTATAAAATATGTTATATCAAGCTATAGTATATTATTAATATTAGATAATTATCTAAAAAACAAAACTATTTTCATTGGAATATATACTTTTATAGTCTTCGTACTATCTTATTATTTAGGTTCTAATAATTTCTTTTTATATGATGCTCTTAAATATATACAAATCATAAATTTAATTGCTTTTTTTATTATTCCTTTTATTGTTTATAGCCTTTACTATATTAAAATAAGGAATAAAAATTTAAACTCAAACAAAAAAGATATTAATTAGTACTAATACCATTGTTTACAAAATAAATGTTATAATTTTCATAATTTTTCTTGCAATACTTGTATTTTATGCTATAATTAATATGAATATTTAAATGATTAGGAAAAATTAGATATATCTCCCCTTAAAGTTCATATTTTACCTTAAGGAAGAATTTATCAGTTTTATCCCTATGAATTTTAAGGAGGATTTTAAAATGGAAGATAAGAAAATAATATGTAAAGATTGTGGTACTGAATTTGTTTTCACAGTTGGAGAACAAGAATTCTACAAAGAAAAAGGATTCGATAACGAACCTGTAAGATGTTCTGATTGCAGAAGAGCAAGAAAAGCACAAAACAACAGAAGATAGTTTCTGTTTCTAAATACTAACTACAAAAGTAGTTAGTATTTTTTTTTATAAATTGGACAAAATACTTTAAAGACAATTAAAGGTAGGAGGAAGTGTAAATATGAACTCATTAAAAATAACTTTTACACTATTAACTTTGCTAACAATAGTTTTCTTGATATTTAAATTTTCATTTTGGACTATAAACCTAATAATAGTTTCATCAATTATCTTTCTATTAATAGATATATTTAAAAGTGCTATTTCTCAATAAATTTGGGTTGTTCTAAAATCAGCTCAAATTTATCTACTTTTACTCTTTATGAAATTATGAAAATTTTACCCTGTGAATAATTTTTTGTGATTTTCTTTCTTTAGTTTATAAAGAGATAAACATTATATGAGGTTGCCTTAGAGCGCATTCGGCGGAGCAAGGAATATAATGTTTATCTCTTTTTTCATTTTGTACTTTTAACTTCTTAAATACATATTCTTTTATTTTGAAGTGTTAAAGTTTCATAGCTATTAAATTATAAAATTTTACTCTACGAATAATATTTTTGTAATTTATTTCCTTGATTTTATAAAGAGATAAACATTGTATGAGGGCGACTTGGAGCGTATGCGACGGAGCAAGGAATATAATGTTTATCTCTTTTTTATACATGAATTTGAATCATATATATTTTTTATTTCCCCTTCTCTATACATCCATTCTTGGCATATATCGAAGTCTTCTTTTCTGTAATCTCCATTTATTTCGAAAGTAAATTTTTTAAATCCTTCTGCTATTTCTTTAGGAAAACCACAGTATTCCATAAAATAATTAACTTTTTCATCTTCAGATGAATTATTAAAAACCTCTGCTGCTTCATTTAATGCTTTATGAAAGTTTCTAACAGTTTCCTGATTATTATTGTAGAAATCTTCATCAAAACACCACATAACTAAATTTTTATCACTATTTCTTGAATCCCAAATAACTTTGCCACCATTATTAACTACTTTCGAAACAAATGGTTCAATAGCAACTAAAGCATCTATTTCCCCATTGTTTAGTGCTTGAATTCTATCATATGTATTATTAATCCAAACAATTTTAGGATTACTTATAATATCCTTTAAATCATTTTCTAAAAATAATCTAAATAATCCTCTTCTATTAACTCCAACTCTTATATCTTTTAAATCATCAGATATGTCTTTACCAGCAACTAAATTTATAGTTCTCGTTAAATTAGATGTTATAACAGCCCTTTTTCCTTTTTCAAGCATATAAAAGAAGAAGGTTGTATCTCCCATCATAGCATCTGATCTTCCTTCTAAAAATTCAATATTATTATTAAATAAAAAATCTTCATCTAAATATAAATTCATATCTATATTATATTTCTTAAATATCCCTTGCTTATCTGCAATTATTGAAGTTAAGCTTAGTGGATTTTTCTTTATTAAATTTAAATTTATTCTTACCATATTTCCTCCTTCATAATAGATTGCAAAGCAATCTTTAAATGTAGAATGTAGAATTAAGAATGTAAAATTAAGGTGGTTTTGCACAGCAAAACTTAAAATATATCGGTGCAAAGCACCTTTTGTAAAAATCCGAAGGATTTTTTTCCTTAATTCTACATTCTTCATTCTTAATTTTTCATTATCTAACGCTTCCTGATGTTATTCCTTGATATATATGTTTTTGTAAAAATATAAAAAATAAAATCATTGGAATCATACTTATTACAATTGCTGCACAAATCACTTGCCACTGTGTAGATGCAGGTCCTATAAATTTAAATAAACTAGTTGATATAGTATTTAACCCTTCCCCTGGCATATATAAAAATGGTACATAAAAATCATTGTATATGGAAATTATTTTAAGCATTATAGCTGTTGCTGTTGCAGGCTTAAGCAGTGGAAAAATAACTTTTCTATATATTTGAAAATACCCTGCACCTTCAAGCATTGCTGCTTTATCTAAATCTCTTGGAACCTTTTCTAAAGCTTGTATATAAATATAAACCATTAATACATCAGCACCTAAATATATAATTATTGGAGCAAGTCTAGTATTATATATACCTAAAGCATCAACTATTTTAAATGTTGCAACTTGAGACATTTCCATAGGTACAATTGATACAAGTAAATACATAAATAATATTAACTTCTTAAACTTAAATTCAAATCTACTTATAACAAAGGCTACCATAGAGCCTAAAATTACACTTCCTATTGCTCCAAAAAATATAAGTATAAAAGTGTTAATAAATCCAATAAGCATTTTGCCATCTACAAAGGCTTTTATATAATTTTCAAAGTAAGCAAAACTATTTGGCATAGTGATTCCACTTGTTCTAGTAAATTCATCATAAGTTTTAAAAGATCCAAAAATAACCGTTATTAAAGGCAAAAATACTACTATTGTCCAACCTATTAAGGTAGTATATTTTAATATTTTCGCTATTATAGATTTAATATTCATCTTCATCATTACTATATACCTTCTTTTGAATAATTGTAGCTAATATAATTACTATTGAGATTATTACTGCCATACTAGCTGCAAGTCCTATTTTCTTTTGTTCAAAGGCAGTTTTAATAGTTTGAAGTAAAAATGTACTAGTTCCATTAGATCCATTAGTCATTATCATAGGTATTTCAAAAACAGATATAGCTCCTATAATAAGTAAAATAAAATTAATCTTAATTATTGTATGTATATTAGGTAATATTACATATCTAACCTTTTGCATTACAGATGCTCCCTCTATTTCAGCAGCTTTTATATATTCTTTTGGTATAGATTGAATTGCTCCAAAATACATAATAAAACTTCTTCCTGTAAATCTCCAAAGAGATATACTAGCTAAAGTATAATTAACAATTCTAGGATCTCCAAGCCAGTAATGTACAAACTCTCCAAGTCCTAAACTACCAAGTGCTGCATCAAAGGTTCCACCTGGCTCAAAAAACACTCTAAACATCATTGATATAGCAACTCCACTTATAAGAGTTGGAAAAACAAAGGCTGCCTTAAAAAAACCTTTAAATTTAACTTTAAATGATAGCATAATAGCAAAAAACATTGCTATTATTATTTGAAGAATTCCAGATAAAAAATAATATAAGCTATTTTTAAACACCTGAAAATAAGCTTTATCAGTTAAAACTTTTATATAATTATCAAAACCAATAAACTCTTTAGTTTTTGATATTCCATTCCATGATGTAAAGCTATATATAACTATTTCAATTATAGGTAAAAATCCAAATAAAAATAATAATAAAATAGGAAAAAAAAGAAAGAGAAAAATAATTTGTCTTTCTTTTTTTATTAAATTTATATTATTCATTTGCTTTTGCTGCTGCTTCCCACTTAGCTTCTAATGAATTTACATAATCAGTATAACTTTCATTTTGATTTGGATATAAACCTATATTAATAACCTTTTGAAGTACATCTGTTAATCTTCCAACACCTACTTCATTAGCAATTGCAGCATACTCTGCATCAATTTCTGGAGTTTCTGTAGCTGATGTCATTACTATATTACTATTTTCAAAGATTTCTCTTTGTTCTTCATTTAAATCTTCTTTACTTGGAGAAAAACCACCTAAATCATCTGCATATCCACTTTGAGCTGAAATAAAGAATTCTAAGAAAGCTTTTGCTGTTGCTTTATTTTCACTATTTTTATTTATTCCAACTACAGATGGTGCTCCTATAGCAACACTTGTTTGACCATTAAACTTAACTGGTAATGGAGAAAGTTTTATTGTACTATTATTAGTGCTAAGACTTTGAATCATTTTTGCATCCTGAGAACCCTTCATTATCATAGCAACTTCTCCATCTGCAAGCATTTGTAATGACTTAGCAAAATCTCCTGTTATAGGATCTGCTTCTGTAAGACCATTTGAAGTTAACTCATAAAATAAATCCATTATTTCTCGTATTGGTTGCCCTTCTTTAAATGCAGTTCCAGCTTCTAACATTGCTGATCTATAATTATCTCCACCGTAAGATGTTAAAGTTCCACCCCAAGTTCCTAAAGTCTTATTATAATTTGTGTAAAAAGGAATAGCATCAGTATTTTCCTTTATCTTTTTACACGCTTCTATAAATTCTTCAGTAGAAGTTGGCATTTCTTCTACTCCAGCTTTCTTTAAAACTTCTTCATTATAAATAATTCCTAAAGTGTTTATAGCTGCAGGAAGTCCATAGGCAACATCATTGTAATCAGCCTCTGTTACATCAATATACTTTTCTTCAAGTTCTTTAACAGTGCCTAAGGCTTCAAAATAATTTTCATATTCTTCTGGAGTTCCATTCATAGTAAATGGTACAAATAAAACATCTCCATAATCTTTAGTATTCATTCTAGTCATTATGTATTGATCATAATCAGATGCTGATTCCCATACTATATCTTCAACACTTGGATAAAGTGCTTTAAAATCTTCCTCAATTTTTTCAAACAATTCATCAGCATCTGTTCTAGAGGTAACAACCTTTATAGTACCTCCAATTTCTTCACTTTTATTTTCTTCAGTTTTTTTACAACCAACCATAAGTATTGGTAACATCATTAAAGCTGCAATTATTTTCTTTCTCTTCATATTACTTACTCCTTATATTTTGTTTTGTTAATCTATCGAAAATATTAGCTTTATCAAATTTAAAACCAATATTAATTTTATCCCCTATTTTTAAATTGTTTAATCCATAATCTTTAAGAGTAAACTTCATTTCATTATTTGAAAGATAAAAAATTGTTTCACTTCCAAGATACTCAATTTTTTCTACACTTGCTTCAATAAAATCTTCATTATCATTCTCTACCTTAATAGTATCTTCTGATCTTAGCCCAATTATATATTTTCCTTTATTTAAACTATTAAATTCCTTTGGTTTATTAAATTTAATTGACTCACCAAAGAAAATACTATCTTCATCTATGTATACATCAAATAAATTTATTTGAGGTCTTCCAATAAAAGTAGCAACAAAAACATTACTTGGATTATTATATATTTCAAATGGAGTTCCTATTTGTTGAATTTCTCCATTATTTAATATCACAATTTTATCAGCCATAGATAAGGCTTCCACTTGATCATGAGTAACATATATAGTTGTTGCCTTTAACTCATTATGTAAATTTCTAATTTCATTTGAAGTAGAGTTTCTAAGCTTAGCATCTAAGTTAGACAAAGGCTCATCCATTAAAAAGCACTTAGGATTTCTAACCATAGCCCTAGCTAAAGCTATTCTTTGTCTTTGTCCACCAGATAAATTCTTTGGTTTAGACTTTAAACACTCCTCAAGCTTTAATATTTTAGCTGCCCACTTTACCTTTTCATCTATTTCCTTTTTATTTTCTTTTCTTATCTTCATTCCAAAAGCAATATTTTCATAAGCAGTTAAATGAGGATACAAAGCGTAATTTTGAAAAACCATAGAAACATCCCTATTTTTAGGCTCTATATTGTTAATTATTTTACTATCTATCCTTATTTCACCGTCAGTTATATCTTCAAAACCACAAATCAAATCCAAAAGAGTAGATTTTCCACTTCCACTTGGCCCCAATATAACTACAAACTCACCTTTTTCAATATTAAAATCTATATTCTTCAATGCATATTTTTCAGCATTATTATACTTCTTAGATAAATTTTCAAACTCTATATAGCTAATTTAAATCACCTCCAACCAATAATTTATCCAACGTTTATATTATATCTCTTTTGATTGATAAATCAATAACAATTGTTTAAACGTAGAATTTAGAATGAAGAATGTAAAATTTAGGAATAAACTCTAGAGGAGTTTATAAAATTTTATAACTCAGCTTACTGAGTTATTTCATCAAATTTTCATTTTTCACTCTTCATTTTTAATTTATTGACACACTCTCTTGTCATATCTATAATTAGTTATATAGTTAAACGTTATGGTTATTATTACGCACAAATGAAAGGAGTGCTTTAACTTGGAAAATAATACAGAAAGTAAGAAGGTAATATTTAGTGGTATCCAACCTTCTGGTCAATTAACATTAGGTAATTATCTTGGAGCCATAAAGAGTTGGGTAAAATTACAAGATGAATTTGATTGTTATTTTTGTGTAGTTGATTTACATGCAATTACTGTTAAACAAGAACCAAAGGATTTAAGACAAAGAACTTTAGAAGTTCTTGCAATATATATAGCTTCTGGAATTGTTCCTGAAAAGAATACATTATTTATTCAGTCTCATGTTCCAGCTCATAGTGAGGCAGCTTGGTTATTAACTTGTAACACTTATATGGGTGAACTTGGAAGAATGACTCAATACAAAGATAAATCTCAAAAATATGGTGATTCAATAGGTGCAGGACTATTTACTTATCCAGTTTTAATGGCTGCTGATATACTTTTATACAATGCAGACTTAGTACCTGTTGGTCAGGACCAAAAACAACATTTAGAATTAGCTAGAGATATTGCTAATAGATTTAATAATGCATATAGCCCAACCTTTAAAATACCAGATCCTTATATTCCAAAAATAGGGGCAAAGGTTATGAGCTTACAAGAGCCTACAAAGAAAATGTCTAAATCAGATGATAATCCAAATAGTTATATACTAATAATGGATCCACCTGAAGTAATTAGAAAAAAAATCTCTCGTGCAGTTACAGATAGTCTTGGAGTTATAAACTATACTGATGAACAACCAGGAGTTAAAAATCTTTTAGATATACTAATTGCAATTAAAGGAACTACAGCTGAAGAGTTAGTTGAATACTATAAAGATAAAGGCTATGCAGATTTAAAGAAAGATGTAGCTGATGCAATAGTTTCAGAATTAGAACCAGTCCAAAATAAAGTTCATGAAATTCTTAAAGATAAAAAAGGACTTGAAGAAATTTATAAGCTTGGTGCTGAAAAAGCAAGCTATGTTTCAATGAAAACATTAAGAAAAATGCAAAAGAAAATAGGATTTATTCCAAGATAAAAAAGTGCTCTTAAAGCACTTTTTTATTTATCCCAATTTCTATTTGTTAAGTATTGAATAAATGGTTCTCTAAGTTCTTCTCTTTTTAATGCAAATTCTACTGTTGCTTGTAAGAAACCAAGTTTATCTCCTACATCATATCTTCTTCCTTCAAAATCATATGCATACATAGCTTCATTTTCAATTAAAGTTTGAAGAGCATCTGTAAGTTGAATTTCTCCACCCTTACCAGGTTTAGTATTTTGTAATATATCAAATATTTGAGGAGTAATTATGTATCTTCCTAAAATTGCTACATTACTTGGTGCCTCTTCTAAAGATGGTTTTTCAACTAATTTTTTAACTTTATAAACTCTATCTTCAATATGAATCCCATCTACAATCCCATACTTATCCACATTTTCTTCTGCTACATGTTGAACACCTAAAATAGATGTTTTATATTCTTTATAACAATCCATCAATTGTTTTAAACAAGGAACTTCTGAATCTACTACATCATCCCCTAATAAAACAGCAAAAGGCTCATTACCAACGAAAGCTCTTGCACATAATATAGCATGTCCTAATCCCTTAGGCTCCTTTTGTCTTATATAGTGAATATCTACCATTTCAGATATTCCTCTTACCATTTCTAACATTTCTTGTTTATTACTCTTTTCAAGTTCCATTTCAAGTTCTACTGATTTATCAAAATGATCTTCTATACATTTTTTATTTCTTCCTGTGATTATTAATATCTCTTCTATACCTGAAGCAACAGCCTCTTCAATAATATATTGAATTGTAGGTTTATCAACTATAGGAAGCATTTCCTTTGGTTGAGCCTTTGTTGCAGGTAAAAATCTAGTTCCAAGACCTGCAGCAGGTATAATAGCTTTTCTCACTTTCATACTTATCCCTCACTAACATAATTTTACATAATAATCCAAATCTAATTTTATCATATAAATATAAATAGTTCAATTTATTGATTAATAAATTGAACTATTAAATATAATCTTTCCCTCTAAAATTTCCTATATTAATTTTATTCTCATATAGAAATATTTATCTTATATTCCTAATGAAATCTATAAATTTATCATGATTTATTGCAAAATTTCCTGATACTTTTTCTCCATCACTTAAATTTTTAGTTACTACAGAACCTAAACTTATACTAACTTTATTTCCCAATTTAAGTCCATTAGAAATTACTGATCCAAGCCCTACCCAAGAATCATCTCCTATAATAGTTCTTCCTCCAAAGGTTGATCTAGATGCAATTAGACATCTTTTTCCTACTTTAACCCCATGTTCTATATGAACTAAATTATCAAGCTTAGAATATTCTCCTATAATTGTATTATCCCAAGGATATAAAGCCTTATCTATACATGCATTATATTGAACTTCAACATTATTTTCTATTATTACTCCACCACAATGATTAACATTCATTATAATTCCATCTATCCTTTTATATTCATAACCTTCCCCACCTAATACTACTCCTGAACGTATAATAGAATTATCTCCAATTACAGTATTTTCTCTAATTACAACAAATTCTTCTATAGTTACATTTTTTCCTATAATAATATTCTTCTCACTTATAGATGATAACTTACTTATTTTGCATCCTTCGCCTATAGAAGTATTAAATTCTTTTCTCTTATATCCCTCTATACTTGACAATTTATTATGTAACTTAAAATAATCAGCTCTAGGATTTTTAGAAACTATAACACCATACTTGTCTTTAAGCTTCTCCCCTATTTCCTTTGTTGTAATTATTGCTGTTATCTTATCACTTAAACCATTTATATATTTTTCATTTTCAATAAAGGTAAGAATTTTTTCATCACATTCAGCTATAGCTAAACCTAGGGAAGTAAATTCACCATCTTTAAGTAAAGTTAAATCATTTACCAATTTTATAATTTCACTTAATAACATATTAAGCCTCCATAATTATTCTATCTTGAAATTTCTTTATTCTTTTCTTCTACTTTCTTACTTCTAACTATATAAAAGTTAACTATTCCAAATATAAAGCCTATTCCATAAGAAATATGTAAAATTGGAAAAGTTATAAATAAATATGGAAAGTGTAATAAACTTTTCTTTTTGCTTAATTTTAAACTAAAAACAGCATCTAAAATTAAATATAATACTATTGTTGAAAAATAACCTATTCTAATTAAATTAGAAAAAATACTTCCTATACCACCAAATAATAAAAATAATACAAACATAAGTGGTATTAAATGTCTTATTGAAGCTGGCTTTTTATGTTTTTGTATTACTCTAACCTTCCAAAATCCATATTGATAATATTGTCTCCATAACTTTTTAAAATCCCCTCTACTAAAATAAGTTGATTTTATTTTAGGATTTAATAAAATCTTCTTTCCTGTTTTTTGAACTCTAAAATTTAATTCATCGTCCTGATTTCTAACTAATTCCTCATCAAATAATCCAATCTCTGTTATAAACTTTCTATAATATGCACCAAATCCTACAGTGTCTACAAACGCTTCTTTTTCAGCATATCTAAATAAAGCATTTCCAACTCCAAAAGGACAACTCATAGCTTCTGCTATAGCTTCTCCTTTTATACTATCATTTATAGTTGTTATTACACCCCCTGCACATCCAACCTCTTCATTTTCTAAGGCAAGTACATTTTCCTTTACAAATTCTTTATCTGCATATGCATGAGCTCCAAAAATTATTATTATATCTGAATTACTTTTTTTAATTCCAAGATTCATTCCTGCTGGAGCAGTAAATTTTTTATTGTCTATTAAAATCACATTATTATTTTTCTTACTTATTTCATTAATTATATTTCTTGTATTATCTGTTGACATTCCATCAGCTATTATTATTTCTATTAATTCTTTTGGATAACTTTGATTTAAAAAAGAATCAATACATTGCTTAATATAATTTTCCTCGTTTCTACAAGGAATAATAATAGATACTGTTTTATTCACAATTACAACTCCTATCTAAAGTTTATACTAACCTATAAATTATCTTTACTAATTATATCACAATAAGTTTTAAATAAATAAATAAAATTATAATTTATTAATTAATATATAATTTATTAACAATCTATATATTAATTAATAATTACTTGAAGGATTTTAATCATTATGTTAATATATTTAAGTATTATTTAATATTTTTTTATAAATATTGAAGTTTTATTAGCATTTTATAAATATTTTGTAATTTATGGAGGAAAAAATGAAAAAAAGCACTAAAGATTCACTTATTGTTGGATTTGCACTATTTTCTATGTTCTTTGGAGCAGGAAACTTAATTTTCCCGGCCTTTTTAGGATATACAATTGGAAGTAAATATTTGCTTGGAATTATAGGATTTATTTTAACAGGAGTAGGAGTTCCTTTATTAGCTATTATTGCTTGTTCTAAAGGCGATGGAACCTTTAAAACATTATCAAGTAAGATCGGTCCTAAGTTTTCAGTTATATTTACTGCTATATTATTTATTGCAGTAGGACCTATGCTTGCAATTCCTAGAACTGCAGCAACTACATATGAGCTAGCAATACAGCCATTTTTCAGTAATATATCACCCTTTATAGCTATGGCAATATATTTTTTAATTAATTTATTTTTTGTTTTAAGAAAAACTTCAATTATTGATACTATTGGAAAATACTTAACTCCTGCTCTTTTAATACTTTTAGTTGTATTAATAAGTAAGGGTTTAATAATGCCTATAGGAGATATAGCTGATACTAATGTAACAAACGTTTTTCCAAATTCCTTACTAGAAGGATATCAAACTATGGATGCAATAGCAGCACTATTATTTGCTGGAATAATAACAACCTCTTTAAAATCTAAGGGTTATAAAGATAAAGATATGTCTAAAATGATTTTAAAATCAAGTTTAGTTGCTGTTGTAGGTCTAGCTTTTGTATATGGTGGATTAACTTATATAGGTGCTCAAACAGTTAATTTAGCTACATCTGATATAGGAAAAACTGGACTTTTAATTTTAATTTCTAAAAATATTTTAGGCTCTATTGGTCCTGTTATTATTGGATTAGCAATGGGACTTGCTTGTTTAACTACTTCAATTGGATTACTTACTGCAGGCTCTAACTTCTTTGATAAAATTTCAAATGGAAAATTACCATTTAAAATAAATGCTATAGTAATTTCAGTTGTTAGTTTATTTATTGCTACATTAGGAGTAGATAATATAGTAGTATTATCAGTACCTATACTTAACATACTATATCCTGTTTCAATTACACTTATTGCAACTGCACTTTTAGCTAATTACATAAATAATATTAAAGCTATTAGAATTGGAGTTTATACCTCTTTATTACTTGGAATACTACTTTCAATCCCTGGAATAAACTTAAGCTTTATTCCACTATATAATATAGGTTTTGGATGGTTAATTCCTACAGTAATATCTATAATTATTGGTTGTTTAATATTTAAAGAATAAAAAAAGTGTTAAAGTATCATATCTAGGTTCCGTCGCAAGCTCCAAGTCACCTTGCTATGATATTTTAACACTTCAAAACTAAAGGTTAGAAATTATAAAAATATTATTCAAAGGGTAATATTTTTATAATTTTCCCCAAAATAAAAAAGAGAGAAACATTATAATTTCCCAAAAGCAAAAAAGCTGAATGAGATTAGAAAATGCAATCTCATTCAGCTTTTTTAATAATAACTATCTTTTTTAGCACTTTTTATATTTTTAAAAGTTATATGAGCTAATATACTTATTATTACTATTAATCCAGACCTTAATATAATTGCTTTATATTCTTCAATATAAGGTCTATAATAAACTTCTGCTATAATATCACTTAAAAATGGTGCTACTAGTAATCCAATAAATGTAACCATCATAAAGTATCCAATTTTCTTTGGTAAATTAAATATTATTCCTTCATTCATATTCTCTACTAACATCTTATTTGTAAGTATTTTTGAAATAATTAATAGTATTATCCCAATCCCAATAAATATAATTGAAATATAATTTACTTGTAAAAAAGACATCTCATTTCCTATACTTCTACCAGTAATATATTCCGTTACTCCATTATATACGTAGCCTCTTCCATAAAATTTTCCATACATATAATAATTAAAAATATAGCTATAATTATTAATAAAAAGAAGTATATAAATAAACGAAAATATTACTCCTCCAATTAAATAATATAAGTTAGCAAATATAGAATCTAATAATGCTAAACAGCCTATTAATAACATAGACATACTAAATATTCTTAATACATCATAAATAATTATCTTATAAAAATCATTTATATATCTTAAGATTTCATAATGCTGAATATAGTTTTTACATACAATAAATAAAAATATAACAATATATATAAT
>NZ_JACSQZ010000056.1 GCF_014836325.1 Clostridium gallinarum | reverse complement strand
TGGAAGTGTTAAAATATCATAGCAAGGTGACTTGGAGCTTGCGACGGAACCTGGATATGATACTTTAACACTTTTTTTATTTTCTCAAAATTATATAGTATGATTAATTTAAATATAAATGGTTATATTAAAATTATATTTATTTAAAAAGGAAAGAGATTTTATGGATATTGAAATTTTAATAAATCAAATAGATGATCATAACGAATGTAATATAATAGCTACTAAAAAATTTAATCCTAAGTGTGTAATATTTATATATAAAGAAGAAAATAAAGATTTATTAGATTCTTTAATAAAGTATTATAACAATTATCTTCCTAATATAAAGGTTATAGATTATATGATTAAAGAGGGAGATTACTTAGCCTTGAATAAAGTTATAAATGAAAATAAAAATAAAAAAATAGTAGTAAATTTATCTGGAGGAAGTAGGATAAATTCACTTCAGTTATTAAATATATGTAAGGTTAATGATATACAGTCTGTATATATAGATATAAAAAATAAAAGTTTATATACTTTTGACGAAGAAGTTAATATAGTTAATGAGGAGTTTGAAGAGTTAGAATTAGAGAGACTTGTTAAAGCTAGCGGTGGAGAGGTAATAGTTAATACAAGTGATTTATCTGATAAAGAAGATTTAATTGTATTAACCAGAGCTATTTATAAGAATTTAGATCTATGGCATGAATATAAGCAAAGATTATATGATTCTAATGTATTTTTACATGATAGAGATAATCCTAAAATTATAAGAATAAAATCAAGTTTATTAAATAAAAAAGAGTTTGATATTCTATATAGTATTTTAAGTAAATTAAAAAGTATGGGTGGAATAGAATACAATAAGGAAAATAATGATATTATAAAAGTTATTTTTAAAAATGAATATTTAAAATCGTTTATTTTTAAGAGTGGAACATGGTTAGAAGTAGCAACAAAAAATATTATCGAGGAAATAAAGGAAATAGATGAAGTTAAAAGTGGAGTAATGTTTTTGTGGAATGACAAAAGTAAGAAAGTAAAAAATGAAGTAGATGTAATTGCTGTAAGAGATTCCATACCTATTTGTATTTCATGTAAGGATAGTGATAAGTATAATGAAGATGCTTTAAATGAGTTAGATGTTTATAGCAAGCAATTAGGAGGAGAAAATGCATATAAGATTTTAGTTGCTACAAAGGAGCCAATTAAGCTAGCAGTTAAAGATAGAGCTAAAGAAATGGGAATAGGATTAATAATATTTGATGGAGATGAAGAAAAACTAAAAAATAATATAAGGGATTTTATTAAGAAAAGTTAATTTTCAAAAATTGAAAATGTTTACCGTGGAATAAGTATATAATTTAATTATCAGAAGATTAAAAATATATTTATGGGGGTAATAATATGAAAAAGAAACCTTTAAAAATTGTTACAATTGGAGGAGGATCAAGTTATACACCTGAACTAGTAGAAGGTTTAATTAAAAGATATGATGAAATGCCAGTAAGTGATTATTGGTTAGTAGATATTGAAGAAGGAAAAGAAAAGCTAGAAATAGTTGGAGCTTTAGCTAAAAGGATGGTTGAAAAAGCTGGAGTTCCAATGAAGATTCATTTAACTTTAGATAGAAGAGAAGCTTTAAAGGATGCTGATTTTGTTACTACTCAATTAAGAGTTGGATTATTAAAAGCAAGATGTAAAGATGAAAGAATACCTTTAAGCCATGGTTTTTTGGGACAAGAAACTAATGGAGCAGGTGGACTATTTAAAGCGCTAAGAACAGTTCCTGTAATATTAGATATAGCTAAGGATATTCAAGAATTATGCCCTAATGCATGGTTAATTAATTTTACAAATCCAGCAGGAATAGTTACTGAAGCTTTATTAAGATACGGAGTTCATAAAAAGGTAGTTGGAGTATGTAATGTTCCAATTGGTTTACAATATGATTTTGCTGATATATTAGAAGTAGATAGAGATAAAGTTACTGTTGATTTTGTAGGATTAAATCATATGGTTTATGCCGAAAGAATATATAATGATGGAAAAGATGTTACAGATGAAGTTATAAGAAGATTAACAGCTCATGATGCTAAGAGTCAAACAATGGCAAATATAAAAGACTTGGAATGGGATGTAGCAACTATTAAAGCTTTTGGAGTAATACCTTGCCCATATCACAGATATTATTATAAAACTAGAGATATGCTTAATGATGAATTAGAAGAATTCAAGAAGGGTAAAACTAGAGCTGAAGTAGTAATGGAAGTGGAAAAAAGTTTATTTGAAATGTACAAGAATGTTGACTTAAAGGAAAAGCCAGAAGAATTATCAAAGCGTGGTGGAGCACACTATTCAGATGTTGCTTGCAATGTTATTAATGGAATTTATAATGATAAAAATACTATAATTGCTGTAAATACAAAAAATAATGGAACATTAAAGCAGTTTGAAGATGAGTCAGCAATTGAAGTAAGTTGCTATATAGGTAAAAATGGACCAGTTCCAGTAGAAACAGTTACTGAATTACCTGTGTTTGCTCAGGGGTTAGTTGGACAAATTAAAGCTTTTGAAAGATTGGCAGCTGAAGCAGCTTATACAGGAAATTATAATACTGCACTTTTAGCAATGGTAACAAATCCACTAGTAGCTGATGATATAAGAGGTAGAAAGTTATTGAATGAAATGTTAGTTGCTCATAAGAAATACTTACCACAATTTAAGGATGTTATAGAAAAAATTGAAATGGTAGAAAGAGCAGAGTTTTAAACTAAAGAATAAATAATGGAGCAACTTTAAATAGCTCCATTATTTATTTGTGTATAGACTTCCATATCTTGTATATATATACTCAATAAGATATGCTAAATCATATCTATGATTTTGTACATATTCATTTGAATCATTTCTATGCGGAAGATAAATTATATAATTACTTCTTTTTTTATAATAGGGATTTTCTCCTTCTGTTATAACAACTACTGTTGCAGGGCTATCACTAATTTTCTTCCATAGTCTTTCGTGATAAACAGTGAATCTACCAGTTGGCGAAATTAGTATAGCTAAAGAGTTTTCATCTAGCTTACTAGCTAATCTTTCCTGTTCTTGCACATCATTAGCATTATAAATTATTTTAGATAAATTAGCTAACTTAATTTGAAGGTCTTGAGCCATTAACTGCGAAAATTGAGTTCCAAATATACAAACATTGTTGCTATTATATATTAACTCTACAACCCGATCAATTATCTTTAGATCTATAAAAGATTTAAAAGTATCTATTTCATTAAGAATTTCAAGTGACATATTATCTAGTAGTTCTTCTCTTTGAAGATCATAGGAAATAGACTTAGGTTTCATATAACCTAAATCATAGTTATTTATGTTTATTTTAATATGTTTTTTAAATTCAATAAAACTAGAATAACCTAGTTTATGACAAAATCTTGTTATTGCAGCAGGAGATGTATAGCAAATGTCAGCTAGTTTATTAATAGACATATTAGGTATAGTACGAACATTCTTAAGTAGAGTAATTGCTATATTATAATTAATATCAGTTTCCTTGCTACTATTTAAAAATATTAAAAGTCTGTAGATTAAATCTCCCATACCAATCTCCTTTAATAATATTTTTTACCTATTGATTCTCCCATTAAAACCATAGTTTCAAATCCTAGTTTTGTTTGAGTTAATATATCTTCATCAATTTTAACTGTATCTTTTTTTAATAATAATATAGTTGTTGAACCTCCAAATTTAAAGTATCCTTTTTCCTGGCCTTTAAAAACTTTCTTGTTAGGTTTATATGTTTGAATTATAGTTCCAACACATGTAGCTCCAACCTCAATATGTATTATATCTCCAAAGTTATCAGATTTAAAAAGGCTCCATTCCCTTTTGTTTTGACAATAAAGCTTTGGTATTCTTTCAAGGGCAACTGGATTCACAGAATAATAATTACCATTAATAAAGTGATTCTCTAAAGGAACTCCGTCATCAACAAAGTGAAATCTATGATAGTCAGTAGGACAAAGTCTTAAAACTAAACATATTCCACCTTCATATTCCTTAGCTATTTCATCATCACCTATTAATTCTGATAGACTATAATGTATACCCTTAACTTGAATTAATTTATTAATAGATATATTTTCATAAGCAAATAATCTACCATCACCTGGAGAAACCAATAAATCTTTATCATTAGAAATAGGTCTAGCATCATCCTTTAAAGTCCTAACAAAAAAATCATTAAAGCTTTTAAAATCATTAATGCTATTTGAACTAATATTCATGTCAATATTAAAGTCTTCGATAAATTTAGGAATTTTCTTTATGCTAAGCTTAGTGTCACAATATGCGCCATAAAGCTTTGAAAACAATTTTCTCTTTATAAATAATTCAGTAAAATTCTTTCCGATAGGAGATTCATAGGACCACTTAATATATCCTTCTCCAGCAACCTTTTCTACTTCATATTTTTTAGTTCTTCTATTATATACTTGTATCATAAGTTACCTCATTTTATAAAATTTATAGTATTATCTTACCATAAAACATAAATAAAAACCCTAAATTGTTAATTTTCCTTTACAGATTTTAATTTATAAAAGATAATAATGATGTAATAGGAATTATCATTATAATAATTATATTAACTTTTATATTATTGTAGAAGAAATGAAATTTATCATATGAAATAAAGTAATAAAAAAAGTAAACAAGCAGTATTAACAAATAATACCTTTTCGTTTATAATTTAAACTAAAAGATAGTAATTATTTTAAAAATGATGTAAAATATAATCGTTAATATTATAACAATGAAAAAATGGACTCATTACATTTAATATAGGGGGAAATTTTAATGAAAAATATAACTATTAATGGAAATAATATTGTAGTAAATAATGAAGAGAATTTAATTAAAGTAGCAAGAGAAAATGGAATAGATATACCAGCCCTATGTTTTTTAGAGGATTGTGGAAGCGTTGGACAGTGTGGAGTATGTTTAGTTGAAGTAGAAGGACAAGAAGATTTAGTTAAAGCCTGCTGCTTAATTCCAGAAGATGGAATGGTTATTAATACTAATACTGAGAGAGTTCAAGAAGCTGTTAAAGAAAGAGTTGCAGGGTTATTAGATAAGCATGAATTTAAATGTGGACCTTGTAAGAGAAGAGAGAATTGTGAATTCTTAAAATTAGTAATTAAAACTAGAGCAAAAGCAACTAAGCCATTTGTTGTTGCTGATAAATCAGAATATGTTGATGATAGAAGTAAGTCAATTGTTATAGATAGAACTAAGTGTGTTACATGTGGTAGATGTGTAGCAGCTTGTAAAACTAAGACAGGAACAGAATCTATAAAATTTATTGAAGTTAATGGTGAAAATATAATTGGACCTGAAAATTTAAAATGTTTTGATGACACTAATTGCTTATTATGCGGACAATGTGTTGCTGCATGCCCTGTTGATGCATTATCAGAAAAATCTCATATGGATAGAGTTAAAGATGCATTAGCAGATGAAGAAAAGCATGTTATTGTTGCTATGGCTCCATCTGTAAGAACAGCAATGGGAGAATTGTTTAAAATGGGTTATGGAGTAGATGTAACTGGTAAGACATATACAGCTTTAAGACAATTAGGTTTTGATAAGATATTTGATATAAATTTTGGAGCAGATATGACAATAATGGAAGAAGCGACAGAATTAGTTCATAGAATTAAAACTGGTGGACCATTCCCTATGTTTACATCTTGCTGTCCAGCATGGGTAAGACAAGTAGAAAATTATTATCCAAATCTTTTAGGAAATTTATCAACTGCTAAATCTCCTCAACAAATATTTGGAGCAGCTAGTAAAACTTATTATCCTACAACAATAGATATAGATCCTAAGAATGTATTTACAGTAACTATAATGCCTTGTACTGCTAAAAAGTATGAAGCTGATAGACCTGAAATGGAGAATAACGGATTAAGAAATATAGATGCTGTTATAACTACTAGAGAATTAGCAAAAATGATTAAAGATGCAAAAATTGATTTTGCTAAACTTGAAGATAGTGAAGCAGATCCAGCAATGGGAGAATATACAGGAGCTGGTGCTATATTTGGAGCTACTGGTGGAGTTATGGAGGCTGCATTAAGAAGTGCAAAAGATTTTGTTGAAGGTAAAGATTTAGAAAATATAGAATACGAACAAGTAAGAGGACTTGCAGGAATTAAGGAAGCTACTGTAGAAATTGGTGGAGAAAATTATAATGTAGCTGTAATTAATGGAGCATCAAGTTTATTTGAATTTATAAATAGTGGAAAAATGAATGAAAAACAATATCACTTTATTGAAGTAATGGCTTGTCCGGGAGGATGCGTAAATGGTGGGGGTCAACCACATGTTAATGCTTCAGATAGATTAAATATGGATATTAGAAGCGTAAGAGCATCTGTATTATATAATCAAGATAAGAATTTAAAGAAAAGAAAATCTCATGATAATGGAGCATTAAATAAAATGTATGATACTTACATGGGAAAACCAGGTCATGGTAAGGCACATGAATTACTTCATATGAGTTATAAAAAATAAAGATTTTACGAAGAGCGAAAAGTTAGTTTTCGCTCTTTTTATTGGAAAAAAGAGAAATTTATAAGGCTGAATATAAATAATATATTAAATAGAACGATAATTATATATATAACTAAAATATGGGGGGTGAATTATGGATATTATAATTATTGTTAGTCTTATATTTTCTTTTTTATGCATAATATTAGGCTTTACATTAGAGGGTGGAGCTATAGGAGCATTATTACAATCTACTGCAGCTATAATAGTAATTGGAGGAACTATTGGTGCTGTTGGAGTTTCTACTCAAGGAAAGGTATTAAAGAGATTTCCTAAGATTTTCTTAGTTGCATTTAAAAAGCGTGAAAATAATATTATTGATTCTATTATTTTCTTTAAAAATATGGCTATAAAAACAAGAAAAGATGGATTACTTAGTATGGAATCTGATTTAAATGATACTAAAATAGATCATTTTATTAGAAAGGGATTACAAATGATAGTTGATGGATTTAGTCCTGAAATAATAAAAAGTTCTTTAGAAACTAAATTAGAGCAAATTTCAGAAAGACATCATCAAGGAATATCAATATTTGAGGCAGCTGGTGGATATGGACCTACTATGGGGATAATAGGAACTGTTATGGGTCTTGTTCAGGTACTAGGAAGTTTAGATGATCCAGATGAATTAGGTCCTAAGATAGCAGTTGCTTTTATAGCCACACTTTATGGTATAGGAACAGCTAACCTAATTTGGTTACCAATAGCTAATAAATTAAAGGCTTTGAATGATGAAGAAATTATAGAAAAGGAAATGTACATAGAGGCCTTATTACTTATACAAGAGGGAGCTAGCCCAAATTCAATAGTTAGTAAGCTTGAAGGTTATTTAACAGAAAGTGAAGTAGAGAAGTTGAATATAGGCGGAGAAGTTTAAGATGAAGAAGAGAAAAGAAAAAGCAGAAAATAGTGAAAGATGGCTTCTTACATATTCTGATCTTATAACTTTGTTAATGGTATTCTTTGTTGTTTTATACTCTTCATCTAATATTGATAAGAAAAAGTATGAACAGATAGCAAGTTCAATGTCATCTGCATTTACTGGTGGAACAGGAATTGGAGATGGAAATATAGTACAAGGATCAGAGAATTCTAGTGATGAAGGTGAGTTAAAACCATTAGTTCAAACTGAAGAAGAAAAACTTCAAGGAATTGAAGGGCAAGTTGATGATATTATTAAAAACCTAGGATTAGAGGATAGTGTATCTACAACAATAGAAGAAAGAGGATTAGTAATAAGCTTTAATGATAGTATATTTTTTGATAGTGCAAAAGCAGATATAAAGGAAAATATGAAAACTAAATTAGTAGCATTATCAGAAATATTAAATGAGATAGATAACTATGTGAGAGTTGAGGGACATACGGATAATATACCAATAAAAAATGAATTTTATAATTCTAACTGGCAATTATCTTCTATAAGAGCATCAAATGTTGTAGAATTTTTAATAGAGTATGGAAGTGTATCACCAGATAGATTATCAGCAGTTGGATATGGAGAATATAGACCTATCTCAGATAATAATACTGAAGAAGGTAGAGCTAAAAATAGAAGAGTAGATATACTTATATTAAATAATAAGTATGATAATATAGAAAATAATAATTAATATTTTAAATTATACTTTATTTAAGTATAAGTATTTTGGATAAAAAAGGGGATAGGTAACTAATAGAATTGTTGACAATAATAATATAATATTATAAAATTTTATAAAATGAAGATAGTTAAATAAATATATCGCCGGATATATTATTTGTATAGTAAGCATTAGAGATTTATACTGTTAGGCCTTGGGTATAAACTATCTAGTGCTTTTATTTATTAAGGAGGAAATATATGACGAAATATTCAGAGGATAATATTATAAAAGAATTTTCAAAATATGTATCATTAAATGTAATTAGTATGATTGGAATGTCATTTTATATACTTGCTGATACTTTTTTTATAGCAAATGGAGTAGGCAGTATTGGGTTAACAGCATTAAATTTAGTTTTACCATTATGGAGCTTAGTAAGCGGAATTGGATTAATGATTGGTATGGGAGCTGGAATTAGATATTCTATACAAAGGGGTAAGAATAATGAAAAAGGAGCAAATCGTGTATTTACCCATGCTATATTAATGGGCTTAATTATAGGTATTATTATAACTGCTATAGGTTTGAGTTTTTCTTATGATATAGTAAGAATTCTAGGTGCAGATGATATTGTAGCTCCATTAGCAGGTGATTATCTAAAAACTCTTTTATCTTTTTCTTGTATTTTTATCTTAAATAATATAGTAACAGCCTTTGTTAGAAATGATAATGAACCAAATTTAGCTATGATTGCTATGATTATAGGGAGTCTTAGTAATATAGTATTAGATTATATATTTATTTTTCCTTTTAAACTTGGAATGTTTGGAGCAGCTCTTGCAACAGGAACTACTCCTATATTAAGTTTACTTATATTATCATTACATTTTATTAGAAAAAAGAATAACTTTAAGGTTATTAAATGTAAGGTTAATTTATTGGATATAAAAACAATAATTTCATTAGGTGTACCATCATTTATTACTGAATTTTCTTCAGGAATAATTATATTATTATTTAATTTTACTATTTTAGGAATATCCAATAATACTGGAGTAGCTGCATATGGAATAATAGCTAACTTAGCTTTAATAGTAATTTCTATATTTACTGGAATAGCTCAAGGAATTCAGCCAATTATAAGTAAAAGTTATGGAGAAGGGAAAATTAAAAATACTAAAACTATATTTAAATATGGACTAATAACTTCAATTTCATTAGGTATTGGATGTTATTTTATTGGATTCAAGTTTTCCAAGGAAATAGTTAATTTATTTAATAGTGAAGGAGATAAAGTACTATTGTCAATGGCAATAGAAGGAATAAAAGTTTATTTTATAGCTTTTATAATAATGGGGATAAACATAGTAACAACCTCTTTTTTTGCATCAATTAATGAGGCAAGGGAATCTTTTATAATTTCTATTATGAGAGGATTAATTGTAGTTATTCCGTTAATAATATTATTACCTAAATTATTTGGGATGACAGGGGTTTGGCTTACAATTCCTTTAGCAGAAGTTATTACATTATTAATTAGTATTATATTTTATATAAAATATAGAAAAAGAATAAATTATGTAAAATAATAAAAATAGTAGCTATATCTAATATATAAACTCTATTAGATATAGCTACTTAATTATTATAAGATTAATCTTATATTAGTTTATTTAGTTTTACCTGAGAATTCTAAGTACTCATCGTATGTCATAGATTTATCTACTATTGAACCATCTTCTTTAATATCTATTATTCTGTTTGCAACAGTTTGGATAAATTGATGGTCATGTGAAGCAAATAAGATAACGCTCTTATAATCTCTTAAACCGTTATTAACAGCAGTTATAGATTCAAGATCTAAGTGGTTTGTAGGTTGATCTAGCATTAATACATTAGCATTTGTAAGCATCATTCTAGATAACATACATCTAACCTTTTCTCCTCCTGATAATACGCTAGCTTTCTTTAAAGCTTCTTCACCTGAGAATAACATTCTTCCTAAGAATCCTCTTAAATAAGATTCAGATTGTTCTTCTACAGTATTACCTGAGTATTGTCTTAACCAGTCAACTAAGCTTAAATCACAGTTTTCAAAGAATTCAGTGTTATCTTTAGGGAAGTAAGACTTAGTTATAGTTATTCCCCACTTAAATTCTCCGCTATCTGCTTCCATTTCACCGTTTATTATTTTAAACAATGTTGTAATAGCTATATCATTATCGCCAATTAAAGCAATTTTATCATCTTTGCTAACTCTAAAGCTAACATTATCTAAAACTTTAACTCCATCAATAGTTTTAGTTAAACCTTCAACTATAAGAATATCATTACCAACTTCTCTTTCAGGCTTAAATCCAACGAAAGGATATCTTCTGCTTGAAGGTTGGATATCATCTAAAGTAATTTTATCTAATAATTTCTTACGAGAAGTTGCTTGTTTAGATTTAGAAGCATTTGCACTAAATCTTGCAATAAATTCTTGTAATTCTTTAATTTTTTCTTCCTTCTTCTTGTTTTGATCCTTAGCCATTTGAAGAGCTAATTGGCTTGATTCATACCAGAAATCATAGTTACCAACATATAACTTAATTTTTCCAAAGTCAACATCAGCCATTACAGTACAAACTGTATTTAAGAAGTGTCTATCGTGGGATACAACTATTACAGTTCCTTCAAATCTAAGAAGAAAATCTTCTAACCAGTTTATAGCTTTTATATCTAAACCGTTTGTAGGCTCATCTAGAATTAATATTCCTGGATTACCAAATAGAGCTTGAGCTAAAAGAACTTTAACTTTATCAGCTTCTATTAGTTCTGACATTCTCTTATAATGCATGTCAGTTCCGATACCTAACCCCTGTAGTAATGAAGATGCATCTGATTCAGCTTCCCAACCGTTCATATCTGCAAATTCGCCTTCAAGTTCAGAAGCTCTTATACCATCTTCATCAGAGAAATCAGGCTTAGCATATAAAGCATCCTTTTCTTCCATTATTTCATATAATCTTTTATTACCCATAATTACTGTTTGTAAAACTTCATATTCGTCATATGCATAGTGGTCTTGCTTTAAAACAGACATTCTTGTATTTGGAGCAATAGAAACATCTCCTGTATTTGGCTCTATTTCTCCGGATAATATTTTTAAAAATGTACTTTTTCCAGCACCGTTAGCTCCAATAACACCATAACAGTTACCAGAAGTAAACTTTAAATTTACATCTTCAAATAGCTTACGGCCACCAAATCTTAAACTTACATTTGATACAGTTATCACTAAAAACATACCTCATTTCTAAAATTATTCATTTCGTTATTATATCATAAAGTAGACATAATTTCATTGAAAGATAAAATAATATTTAGAAAATTTAATGGAAAATAAATAAATCATTTATTTCCACATGTCCTTAAATATTTGAATTTAAAGAAAATGATATTTAAATAGAATCCCCTCTTTTTTATTCCATGTATTGACAAATAAAATTAGAAGATATATAGTTAATTACATAAGTAATTAACTATATAACAAAAGAAACATATAATATAGTATAAGTTAGAAGGAGGTAGCTATGAAATTAGATTTTTCAAGTGAGATTCCAATATATATTCAAATAGCTCAATCAATAGAAGATGGTATTTTAAATGGAATTTATAAAGAGGATGAAGTAATACCATCAACAACAGAAATATCAGTGAAATTCAAAATTAATCCGGCAACTGTTGCAAAAGGATTTAATCTATTAGTAGATGAAGGAATTATTTATAAGAGAAGGGGAGTTGGAATGTTTGTTTCAAGTGGGAGTAAAGAAATATTAGTAAAGAAAAGAAGAGAGAGTTTTTATTCAAATTATGTTGTTTCTTTGATTGAAGAAGCAAGAAGACTTAATATTTCCACTGAGGATATTATAGAAATGATTAAAAAGGGGGAGCAGTAAAATGGCAATAATAAAAATATCGAATTTATCTAAGGACTATGGTAAACATCGAGTACTAGACAATATTACATTAACTATTGAAGAGAATAAGATATATGGATTACTAGGAAGAAATGGAGCCGGAAAAACAACGCTTTTAAATCTTATTAATAACAGAATATTTCCAACTGAAGGTAATATTACAATAGATGGTGAAAGTGTTGTAGAGAATAATAAGGTAATTAGAAAAATATCTTTTATGACAGAGCAAAACTTATACCCAGAAGGTATGAAAATTAAAAATTTATATAAATGGATAAAAGAGTTTTATGAGAGTTTTGATATAGATTATGCTTTAAGTTTAAGTGGAAAATTTGAACTTGATATAAATAAAAAATTTAAAGAACTCTCGACTGGTTATTCATCTATATTTAAAATAATAGTTACTTTAGCATCAGGAGCTGAAATATTAATTTTTGATGAACCTGTACTAGGATTAGATGCAAATCATAGAGACTTATTTTATAAAGAGCTAGTTTCTAATTATATAGATAAACCTAAAACTATAATTTTATCAACTCATATAATAGAAGAAGTTTCGGAGATTTTAGAAAAGGTTATAATAATTAAGGATGGTAAAGTATTAGATGATAAGGAAGTTGAGGGCTTACTTTCTGAAGCATATATAGTATCTGGAGCTTCAGAAAATGTTAAAAAGTATATAGAAAATAAGAAGTGCATTAATATAGAATCTATGGCAGGGTTCAAATCAGCAACAGTTATTGGAAAATTAAGCGAAATAGATAAGGAAGAATTAAATAATTTAGGATTGGAAACCTCTAGTGTTGAGTTACAAAAGTTATTTATTCATTTAACTGGTAAGGAGGAAATTGAGTAATGAGACTAAAATCTATAGTAAAATACAATCTTAGTAGTATTAAAAGTGGGTTAGCAATTTATTATTTAATTTTTATTGCTGTATGTGTAAGTTTTGTATTGCTTGATAAAAATACTAATGGAAGCATATCTACTTCAGGAATAGAAATGGCATCAGTAATATTTATATTTGTTGTAGGCTTAAATTTCTTTAAGGAAAATTTATATTTTATGAAAAGTAATAATGTTACAAGAAAAGAGTTTTTATATGGAACAGCAATATCTATGGTACCAATTGTTCTAATCATGTCTATTATAGATATAGTAATTAATCGTGCTTATAATATTTTTATATCATCACCTACTAATTACGATATGATTTATACTAGTTTAAGAAGTGAAAATTGGTTCTTAAATAATAATTGGGTTCAAAGTAATAGTATAGAAACTTTATTTAATACATTTATGTTTCAAGCTGCTGTTTATTTAGTATTTTTTTCATTAGGATTCTTAATAACTATAATTTATTATAAATGCAATAGTTTAATGAAAATAGTTGTATCAGTATTACCTGTAGTATCAATTATGATATTAAATATAGTTGGAATATATTATACAAATTTAATTAATAAAGTAAATAATATTATTAATATTATGTTTGGATGGGATAGTCAAAATCCTTATATGGCTGTATTAACATGTTTAATTATATATATAATTTTAATTACTATATCAAGGCTATTAACTAAAAGAGTTATAATAAAGCAAGTATAATATAAAAGGGGCTATATTAGATTAAATGTGAATTAATCTGATATAGCCCCTTTTATATCTATAATAAATATATGAATACACAAATAAAGTGACATAAGCTCCCAAGAATAATAAATATATGAAATATTTCATGGAAACCAAACTTACCAATTTGAAGCTTTTTTGGTTTTATACCATAAAGAATTCCTCCTATAGTATAAAGAATTCCTCCTAAAACTAACAAAGCTAAGCTAATAGGACTTAAAGCTTGTGATAAAGGTTTAAGCATAAAGATAGCAGCCCAGCCAAGTCCGATATAAAGGGCTGTTTGGAGCCATCTTGGGCAGTTAAACCAAAGCATTCTAAATAAGATACCAGCTATTGCAATAGAAGCTATAGTTGTAAAGAAAATAGTTCCTTTAGAACCTCCAAGAGCAATTAAACAAAATGGCGCATATGAGCCAGCTATTAATATAAAAATCATGGAATGATCTAATTTTCTAAGTCTAAAAATAACTTTATCACTGGTTATTACTCCATGATAAGTTGCTGAAACAGTATATAGTAGTATTAGGCTAATGCCGAATATTACTACGGAAGTAATTGCAACAGCAGATGGATTTGTTATTATAACTTTTATTAACATTGCAATTAAAGCAAAAAGTGAAAGAACAGCACCAACTAAATGAGTTAAACTATTTATAGGTTCTCTAAAGTATTTTTCCAAAACAAACACCCCTTTATATCTAGTTTTAAAAACTACGTATTGTTACTTATATATTAAATAAATAAAAACCTAAAGTCAAAGCCTAAAAAAGCTTAAATTTCTATAAAAATTTATACATTTAATTATATTTCTTGAAATATCTAATGATTACTAGTATATTTTAATATAGGTATATTAAGAAGTAGTTTGTAAAACTACATGGAGGAAGTCATGGATAAAAATCAGTTAGTAGAAAAATTTAAAGAATTAAATTTACAAAATCAATTAAAGTTAGAAGAGATACCAGAATTAGATTTATATATGGATCAAGTTATACAATTATTTGATAGTAAGTTTAATGATTCAAAAAGAAATGAAGAAGATAAGGCATTAACAAAAACAATGGTAAATAATTATGCTAAGGGAAAATTATTAATGACTATAAAAAATAAGAAGTATAGCAAAGAGCATTTAATATTAATGAGCCTTATTTATAATTTAAAGGGTGGTCTATCAATTGGAGATATAAAAAGCTCATTAAATAAAATAGTTGAAACCTTTGAAAATGGAGAAGAATATCCAATTAGGGACTTATATAGTTTGTATTTAAATCAATACAATGAAGACTTAAATGATGTAGAAAAAACTATAGAAGAAAAGTTTAATAATATAGAAAATATAATGTTAAATGAAAAAAATGAAGATGACGAATTTCAAAAGAACTTTTTATTACTTAGCTCTTTTATTAATATGAGTAATATGTATAGAAGAATGGGTGAAAAACTAATAGATGAGTATTTTAATAAGTTATAAAGAGGTATTGATATGAAGAATTCCGTAAACTTAAAAAATGAACTTCAAAGAATAGATGGAAAGGGATATAAATCTTATAAGGATTTACAAGAACAATATGATTTTAATGATTATATATTAAGTATTGATCATGTACAAGGAGATCCATTTGCGTCTCCATCAAGATTAAGAGTTATTATAAATAAAAATAAGGCTAAATTTCCTGAAGAACTAATAGATAAGGATTATAAAAAAGTTGCAGTTTGTGATTTTTTAACTAGGTTATTTTACTTTAATATAAATAAATTTGGCGAGAAAATATTTGGCTCAGGAAAGAGTGGGTTAATATCTATAAGTAAATGTCCACAAGAAATATTAGAAAGGACATCAGTTGTAATAAATAAAGATAATATAGAAGCTAGGTTTTATGTTGGATTTCCTGCTAAGGGAAGGTCTGTATTAGCAAAGGAATTAGAAAAAATATTATATAATGTTATACCAAACCTAGTTTTAAACACTTTAGTTTACGATAATATTAATAAGTCTAAGCTAATAAATAGAGTTAAATTAGTTGAAGATCAAGAGTATTTAAGAAATGAACTTAAAAATAAAGGATTAATTGCTTTTGTAGCAAATGATTCAATATTACCAAGAGAAAGTGGAGTCTCAGAAAAGCCATTAAAAAGTGCTATGCAATTTAAATCTCCAAAATCCTTAGAAGTAGAAATTAGTTTACCTAACAAAGGATTAATTAAAGGAATGGGAATTAAAAAAGGAATTACTTTAATAGTTGGTGGAGGATATCATGGTAAATCGACACTTTTAAATGCTTTAGAGCTTGGTGTATATAATCATATTGAAGGTGATGGAAGAGAATTTGTTATTACAGATAATACAGCAGTTAAAGTAAGGGCAGAGGATGGAAGAAGTATTAAAAATACTGATATATCATTATTTATAGATAATCTTCCAAATGGAAAAGATACAATAAGATTTACTACAGAAAATGCTAGTGGAAGCACATCACAAGCAGCTAATATAGTAGAAGCTATTGAATCAAAATCAGAGGTTTTACTTATAGATGAAGATACATCAGCAACTAATTTTATGATTAGGGATGATTTAATGCAAAGACTGGTTTCTAAAGAAAAAGAGCCAATAACTCCATTTATAGAAATAGTTAAGCCTTTATATAATCAAAAGGATATTTCAACAATATTAGTTATAGGTAGCTCAGGAGATTACTTTGATGTAGCTGATTGTGTTATTCAAATGGATAATTATGAAGCAAAAGATGTTACAAAGGAAGCAAAGTCTCTTATGAGAGGAGAAATAAATAAAAGAATTGAAGAAAAAAGCATTGAGATAAATCTAAACTTCAATAGAAAGCTTCAAAAGGGAACTATAGAAAGCACTTATAAGGGTGTAAAAATAAAAACTATGGATTTAAGTAACATAAGTATCAATAATGAAAATATTGATTTAAGAGCTGTAGAACAAGTAGTAGATAATGAGCAATTAAATGCTATTGGCTCAATTATGAAATGGATAGAAGATAATATAAAGGATAAAAATTTATCTTTAGAGGAATGCGTAAATGAAGCTTATAAAGAAATAAAGAAAAATGGATTGCTTTCTATAGATAATACAAAAGGTGGCTATGGTAGTATGTCATTACCTAGGATTCAAGAAATTATGGCAACTTATAATAGATATAGGAAGTTAAAGATTAAATAGATAAAAAGGTAGTATTTCAGAATTAGAGTACTACCTTATTTTTATTTAGGAAATTATATCTAGGACAAGTTGTGGATAATTTTATTAGAGTAGTAAAATTCGTAGTGTAAGAAATAGAGCTTTTATAATTTCATTCCTTCAGTTTGCAAAGAGATAAACATTATATGACGGCGACTTGGAGCGCATGCGACGGAGCAAGGAATATAATGTTTATCTCTTATTTTATTAATTTAAAATTTTAAGTAAATCCATTAAGGTTGAAATTTCATATGTAGGTTTTAATGTGGTTGAATTTTTAAGACTTTTAAAGTTTGCCCAACAAGTATCTATACCAAAGTTAATTCCACCCTTAATATCAGAACTTAAGCTATCACCAATCATTAAAATTTTGCTTTTATCACTGTAGTTTAAGTTTGATAAAGCAATTTCAAATATTTCTGGATTTGGTTTAGAAGCTTTTACTTCTTCAGATATAACTATTGTATCAAAATATTGAGCTATTATAGATTGTCCTATTCTTTTAGATTGAACATCTGTAAGACCATTAGTAATTATAGCTAGTCTATAGTTTTTGCTTAGATTTTTAATCAATTCAAGGCTATCTTCATATAAAAATGAAGCATTAGCTAAATGTTTCATATATGATTTTGCAAATTCTTTTGGGTCAAAAGGTACATTTAATTTTTCTGATAATCTTCTGAATCTTTCTACCTTTAACTTTTCTTGAGTTATTAATCCTTTTTCAAATTCTAACCAAATACCAGTATTAATTTCTTCGTAAGTTTTTAAGTGATAATTTTCATCATAGTCCATGTTAAACTCTCGAATACTATTTTCAAAGGCCTGCCTTTCAGATTTCTTAAAATCAAATAGTGTCTCATCTGCATCAAATAATAGAACTTCGTATTTCATATATACCCTCCTTAATTGTATTCGTATATATAAATATTATATTATTAAAGAGTTAAAATCTATAAAATTAGTAAATTAATTAGCAAATATAGTTAAAAATTATTTAGTTTAGAAGAAATACAAAGTGAATTTGAGGTATAATAACTTATTGATAGAACAATATTAATTTGAATTCTAGAGGTGAAATAATGAGAGAATTAAAGGGGATAGAAGAAAAAATCTTAGATAGGGCTTTATATCTCTTTGGAAAAAATGGAACTACCAATGTACCAATTAGAACTATAGTTAGAGAAGCTGGAGTTAATGTTAGTGCAATAAATTATTATTTTGGTAGCAAAGATAGAATGCTTAAGTATGTAAAAGAATTTTATTTAGAAAATATATCTCAAGCCTATGCAGCATTATATAATGATAATTTAAGTGATGAAGAAAAAGTAATTGAATGTACAAATGAAATTATAGAATACTCTTTAAGGTATCCAGGAGTATTAATAATGAATAAGGAAGCAATGTCATCAAAGGAAAAAGATGATATAGATATAAAAATAATTGAAAATTTAAAAGATAAAAGTAATAAGTTAGATGGGATTTTAAAGAAAGTTATAAATAGTAATGATGATGATTTTATATATAAAAAAATGATTTTTATTTCATCAATTACATATCCAACAGCAAATGAAGAATTGGTCTTTGAAAATAATATAATAAATAATAAAGAAAAAAGAATTAAATATATAATAAAATTAATAAAAATGTTAAAAGAAAAATAAGTAATATATAAATGCTCTTAAATTAAAATAAGGAGCATTTTTTATTTTGGGTTAAAATTAAAACAAATTGTTTTAAACATATTGATTTGTTTTTAACAAAGTATTACAATTAGTACAAGGTAAAAAATAGAAAAATATTTGGAGGTATATAAAATGGCTTTTGAGAATGTTTTTAGTCCTATTAAAATTAGAGGAATGGAAATGAGAAATAGAGTTATATTCCCAGCTATGGGAACTAAAATGGTTGGAGAGGATAGGATGGTAAATGATCAGCTTATCAATTATCATGTAGCAAGAGCTATTGGCGGAAATGGGTTGAATTTCACAGAGGTTTGTTCAGTTTATGACAAAGCAGCACCTAAGACTTTTTTAGCAATTTCAGATGATAAGTTTATATCAGGTTTAAAAAACTTAACAGATGTAATTCATAAAGCTGGAGCAATGGCTGGAATTCAATTATGGCTTGGGGGATCAGCTGTATTATTTGCAGATCCAACGGCAATGGTGATAACTCCAAGTGATCTTAAGCTTCAAGAAAACTATGTTATAAAAGCAGCTACGAAGGAAGTTATTAATGAATGTATTAAAGCTTTTGGAGAAGGGGCTAGGCGTTCAGTTGAAGCTGGATTTGATGCAATAGAATTTCATGCAGGACATAATTATACGCCTCATTCATTCTTAAGCAAGGCTTTCAATAAAAGAACTGATGAATATGGTGGAAGCTTAGAAAATCGTGCAAGATTTTTATTAGAATGCATTAGGGAAATTAGAGCTAACATTCCAGAGGATATGCCTTTATTTATGAGAATAGATGCTCATGATGATTATTTAGAAGATGGTCTTTCAATAGAAGATATTATTCAATTTTGTAAGTGGGCTAAAGAAGCAGGCGTAGATGTTTTAGATGTATCACGTGGAAATTTTTCAAGTGCAGCAATAAAATATGAAGTTCCTCCAGTAGATTTACCAAGAGGATTTAATGTAGAAAATGCAGCAAGAATAAAAAAAGAAACAGGAATGTTAACTGTTGCAGTTGGAAGAATAAATGATCCAGAGCAAGCAGATAAAATAATAAGAGATGGAAAAGCGGATATGGTAGTTATAGGTAGAGCACAATTGGCTGATCCAGAGTTTTGTAATAAATCAATGAATGGAAAAGTTGAAGATATAATACGTTGTGTAGGATGTAATCAAGGTTGTTATGATGGATATGTATCTCCTAATGTACCGTTTATAACTTGTTTAAGGAACCCTGATTTAGGAAGAGAAGCAGAGTTTACTTTAGAAAAAACAAATAATCCTAAGAAGGTATTAGTTGTTGGGGGAGGAGTTGCAGGTCTTCAAGCTGCTATAGAGTTAAAGGATAGAGGTCATAATCCAATATTATGTGAAGCTTCTGACTCATTAGGAGGACAATTTGTTTTAGCTGGAGCAGCGCCAAGAAAAGGAGAAATGAAGGATGCAGCCGTATCTATGGGAGAAATGGCTAAGAGAAAAGGAATAGATATAAGACTTTCAACACCTGTTACATCTGAAGTTATTAAAGCTATAAATCCTGATGAAGTTATAATAGCAGCAGGTGCAGAACCAATGAAATTAAATGTTCCAGGCTCAAATTTACCACATGTAACTAATTCTCATGATATACTTGCAGGAAATTCATTAGCAAGTGGAGAAGTTGTTGTTATAGGTGGAGGTTTAGTTGGCTTAGAGGTAGCTGAATACTTATCAGGAAATGTAAATAAAATAACTGTAGTAGAAATGCTGAACGAAGTAGCAAAAGACTTAGGACAATTAAGAAAAATATGTGTTATGGAAAGCTTATATCATGAAAGTATAAAAACTATAACTGAAGCTAAGTGTATTGAAATAAAAGAAAAATCAATAATAATAGATAGAAATGGAACTATTGAAGAAGTTCCTTGTGATTCAGTTGTAGTTGCAATAGGAGCTAAATCTCGTGATTTTAGTAATCTTACAGAGTATTGTAAAGAAAATAATATACAATACCATGTTATTGGGGATGCAGTTAAAGCTCGTAGAGCATTAAATTGTATTGAAGAAGCTGTAAAAGTAGCAAGAGAAATATAATAAAAAATAGGCATTGTGTAATAGAAATTATACAGTGCTTATTTTATTATTTAGAAAATTATAAAGTGTTAACCAAGGAATAATATTTTTATAATAAAGTATAATTTAGTTATATTCTTTTTCTATATTAGGATATAATATTTATAGAAAAATATTACATAAGGAGTGGGGATTAGAATATGGGGAAGATATATAAAATACAAAAGCCTAAATTTATAGATGAACTTGAAGAGATAGATAATATACAAGATGAAATAAATACATATGAAAAGTTACAAAATAAAATAATTGAAAATATAGAAATAGATTATATCACAGAAAAGGGGTTAACTATAGACTCATGTATATTTAAAAATGTTTCCTTTAATGAATGTTCTTTTAAAAATGTAGATTTATTAGATACAGTATTTGAAAATTGTGATTTATCTAATATAGACTTTGGAGGAGGAAGTATTCATAGAGTAGAATTTAAAAATTGTAAGTTACTTGGATCAAAGCTTGATGATTGTAGTATAAAGGAAGTATTATTTAGCGCTTCAATAGGAAAATATATTAATTTTTCATATTCAACACTTAAAAGGGTTAGTATTGAAGAATGTAATTTTTCAGAAGGAATTTTCCAACAAGTAAAATTAGATAAAGTTAATTTTGATAATACAGATTTAACTAATACTTATTTTAATAAAACTAATTTAAATAATATAGATTTTACAAGTTGTGATATTACAGGAATAGATGTAGAAATAGAAAATTTATCTGGAGTAGTAGTTAATACTATACAAGCATTAGAGCTAACAAGACTTATGAGGATAATAGTAAAATAAAAAAGTCCAGTGATTATAAAGTCACTGGACTTAAATTTTATATACTAAAATATAAGATTAGCTACAAGAACTATTACAGGTAAAGTTATTATAGTTCTTTCTATAAATATTATTAATAGTTGCTTTAATGATACAGGTATTTTAGAGCCAAGTAGAACTCCACCTACTTCAGACATATATATTAATTGAGAAACTGAAGTACAAGCAACAATAAATTTAGTCATATCACTAGTTATTGTATTTGCAGCTAAAACTGATGGGAGTAACATATCTGCAAAACCTACTACTAATGTTTGAGAGGCTGCTATAGCTTCAGGTACTTGAAGTAATTTTAAATAAGGAATAAAAGGTAATCCTAATATTTGAAAAACTGAAGTATATTCAGCTATTATTAATGCTATAGTAGCAAGTCCCATAACAACTGGTAAAACTCCTAGCCACATATCAAAAACATTTTTTATCCCATCAATAATAAAAGCTTTATAACCAGGATTTTTTTTAGCTTTATTTATAGCCTTTTTATATCCAAAAGAAAAAGAATTATATCCGGAAGGAATAGTTTCATCATCTTTCTTTTCTTTATTATTGTAATAAGTATTAGGAATATTCTTTAAAGGATATATTCTTGGGACAATTATGGCTGCAACAATTCCAGATAGAGTTACTGTTAAGTAAAAAGGAACAAATAAATTAGATAACCCTACAGTATCTATTACTATTAAGCTAAAAGTTATTGATACTGCTGAAAAAGTAGTACTAATTATTGCAGCTTCTCTTTTAGAATAAAAGCCTTCCTCATATTGCTTGTTAGTTAAAACAATTCCTAAAGTTCCATCACCTAACCAAGATGTAATACAATCTATTGATGAACGTCCTGGTAAAGTAAATACAGGTCTCATAAATTTAGTAAGGATTACACCAAAGAATTCTAATAATCCAAAATTAAGAAGTAAAGGTAGCAATAATCCTGCAAAAAAGAAGATAGTAAATAAAATTGTAAGTAAATCATTTAACACAAAAGTTCCAGTTGCAGGGTTAATTATTGCTTTTGGACCTATATTAAATAAGGCAAAAATACAAAATATAGCACCTAAGATTCTTATAATAAACCATATGGGTTTTATATTAAATAAAGTATTTAAAAATTCATTTTCTATAATAAATTTAGGCTTAAAAACTTTAGTAATTATGCAAAGTATTGCAGAAATACAAATGAATAAAGTTATTATAGCTGTTAAGTATCCATCTAAGGCATTTGCTAAGAATTTTGACATTAAAGCTACTGGAATAGTAATTTCATTATTAAACTTAATAGGAATCATAAATATTATTATCCCTAGTAATGAAGGAATAATAAAAGTTAGAGAATCCTTTAAAGTAACTTTATCTCTAGTTGTTTTTTTCATTTCAGTCTCCTTATATTTAAATTATTAATAATTATACAC
>NZ_JACSQZ010000055.1 GCF_014836325.1 Clostridium gallinarum | reverse complement strand
ATATGTAATAAAATATGAATAAGCAAAATTATTTTGTATTTAGGTAATTATTGATATATACTTAAAAAGGATTGATAGGTTTTACAATCATAAAATACTTAGGGAGAAACTATATGTTATTAAAAGTAGAGAATAAAATAAAGGCAAAAATTAGAGTTATGGTAAGTATTATTATTTTTGTAATAATACTTTTACAGTTTAAAAAAGTTTTTTCGGAGTTTGATATAAATACATTTTGCTTATATAAAGACAAGCTTTCTTTTATGAGCTTAAGTTTAATTATAACTTTAGGCTTAATATCTTATTTGCCATTATCATTATATGATTTTATAATAAAGGATGTTTGTGAAATTTCTTTGAATAATAGAGATTTATATAAATCTTCTTGGATAGCAAGTTCAATTTCAAGTATTGTTGGATTTGGAGGTACATCTGCTATAGCTCTTAAGAGTTATTTTTATTCTCCATATATTAAAGATAAAACAGCCTTAGTAAAAGAGGTATCCAAGGTAGTATTATTAAATTTTACAGGTTTTTCTGTAATTTGTTTAATTTACTCTATTATTAATATAAGAGATTTATACAATATAGATATAATAAAACTTGGAATATTCCTTGCATCTTTGTATATGCCTATTTTAATTATGTATAATTTAAATAGATATATATGTGAAAATAAAAAAGAAGTGGCTATTAATAATATAAAGATAATGATACTTTCAACTATAGAATGGATAGCAATGGCTCTACTATTATTCTCTATTTTAAAAATGTTAGGTGTATCACTATCTATATCAAAAATATTTCCTATATATGTAACAGCATCAGCTATAGGAATTATAAGTATGATGCCAGGAGGAATTGGTGGATTTGATATTTCATTTATCCTAGGGGTATCTTCTTTGGGAGTAAATAAAGAAGAAGCAGTGTTAGCATTAGTATTATATCGTATAAGCTATTATATAATTCCACTGACAGTTGGGATATTTTTGTTTTTATATGAGAGAAAAAGGAAAATAAATAAAAGTTGCTTTAAAATATTAAAATTAGGATTATGTAAAATTAAATATAATAAATCTAATTAAAGAGCTGAAAATAGAAAAAATTAAATAAAAAATATATTGTAATAATATAATCTTCTTATGATAGACAAATTAATTAAGTGAAATATTTGTTTATTATTAGAAGATTTTTTTATTATCAATTCAATAAACATATTAAAAAATATGTTTATACATATAGTAATATAATCCTGGGGCAATAATCTATATATAGCATAAAATATATTATAACAGTATTGGAGCTTAGAAAAAATGAGTATAGATATTACAAAGCTAAACAAAGAAGGTATATTAAGAATAAAAGCATCTTGCAATATATTTTATTTAGGAGAAGAAATAGAGCTAATTGCTTTAAAGGAATCTATTTATGGAATAGAAGAAATAAAAAAAGTTAAGTGGAGTATAGATTATATAGGAGAAGATATTAAATTAAATAATAATATAATATTTATTAATAATTCCTTAAAAAAAATTGAAAAATTAGGTGTAAGTTGTGAAGATATAAATACAGGAGAAAAATCACATAGAGAATTTTCAATTAAGTTTGAAGAAAGAAAAGAAACTTTAGTACATTTTATAAAAAATGATGGAGATTATTTTGGTAGTGGCTATAAATGGGATCTTTGGGTATTTTCTAAGAATGGAGTATCTTATGATGTACCTTTAGATGGAGATAGTGATTTTGGTAAATGTGCTTTTATTCAAGAAGAAAATGTTATAGCACGTAGAAGAGCTTGGGGGGAAAATTGGGGAAATGATTGGTCAGAACAAAGCATAACCTTCGAGATCCCTAAAAAAACAAAAAATTGTTATATAGTTTATGGAGAAAATAGGTTAATAACAAATATTTATGAAGTAATTGATTATATAAAGCCAAGAATTGAAGTAGCAATAATGGATACTGAAAATAGTATATTAGCATTTCTATCCAGAAATCCATTAGAAATGACGGAATTTTATATTTATATAAATGGAATTAAAAATAGCGATGTTAAATATTATATTGATGGTAATTCAAAAAAAGTTGAGTTTTTTGACTTAAATTTAAATTTTTTACCAAGTGATTTAATTGAAATAAGAGCAAGTAATACATTTTTACCTTGTAAAGTAACATTAAGAAAATTTTTAGATAAATTCAATTACGAAGGTAATGATATGGGAGTAACATACAGTGAAGAAAATATAAATTTTAAACTGTGGGCTCCTTCAGCTATTGATGTAGATTTATGTATATTTGAAAACTGGTATGATAAAAAAGAAAAAATATCATATAAAATGAATTATATTAAAGAATACGGAATATTTAATATAAAGATAGATAGAAAAATAAATGAAAACAAGTTTTATTTATATAAGCTCTATTTTAAAGATATAGACAGAAATGGTCTGCAATATATAAGAGTAAATTATGCTGTTGATCCATATAGTATTTCTGTTGGAATAAATGGAGAAAAAGGATATTTAGTAGATATAAATAGCAATAAGACTATGCCCTATGGTTGGCTTCTAAATCAAAGACCTAAATTAATAAAAAAAGAAGATAGTATTATTTATGAGTTACATTTAAGAGATTTTACTATATCAAAAGAAAGTGGAGTAGATAAAAAATATAGAGGAAAATATTTAGGTTTATGTAAAGAGGGAACAAATTATAGGGATAGTTTAACTAATATAAGTGTAAGTACTGGAATAGATCATTTAAAAGAACTTGGAATAACGCATATTCATATTCTTCCTATATTTGATTTTGGTTCAGTTGATGAAAGAAAATCAAATAAAGAAGGTAATAGAAATTGGGGATATGATCCTAAAAACTATAATGCTCCTGAGGGAAGTTATTCTAGTGATGCATATTGTCCTATTACTAGAATTATAGAACTTAGAAAAATGATAAAAACTCTTCATAAGAATAATATAAGAGTAGTTATGGATGTTGTTTATAATCATATGTATGAAACTAGAAATTTTGATAATATAGTACCTGGTTATTATTTTAGAAGTAATTATAGAGGAAGATTTACTAATGGTTCAGGATGTGGAAATGAAATTGCAACAGAAAGACCAATGGTTAGGAAATTTATTATTGATTCTATAAAGCATTGGATAATTAACTACAATATAGATGGACTAAGAGTTGATCTTATGGAATTAATAGATTTAGATACTATGAAAGATATAGTAAATATTACAGAAAGTTTTAATGAAAATATTATTGTTTATGGTGAGCCATGGAAGGGGGGAGAGTCTGCAGTAATAAATGGAACTTATAGAGGCAGTCAAAGAGGAAGTAAATTTTCAGTATTTAATGATAATTTTAGAGATTATATAAGAGGAAATAATACTCCATCTAGAGGATTTGTAAATGGAAATCCACATGATGGACCTACAGCTTGGAGCATAATAGAAGGATTAAAAGGTTCAATAAATACTTTAACTAAAGAACCGGGGGAAAGTATAAATTATGTAGACGCTCATGATAATTATACTTTATGGGATCATATTGAGAAAAGTTTAAATTTTAATATAAAAGAAGAGGAATATAGAATAATTGATGAAGAAAATATTTTTGACAATCATTTAGTAAGAAGGAATATATTAGCACTTTCTATAGTAATGCTTTCTCAAGGAATACCATTTATTCAAGGGGGAGCAGAGTTGTTAAGAACAAAAAATGGAGATCATAATAGCTATAAAAGTCCAGATAATATAAATGCTTTTTATTGGAGCGATAAAGTTAAGTATTTAAAGGTATTTAATTATGTAAAGAATTTAATTGAAATTAGAAAGAAATTTAATGAATTTAGATTTAATGAAAGAGAAGATGTAAATAAAATAAATATAAGTTTTTTAAATGGTGATGAAAAAGTTGGAGTAATAAAGTGGCATTATAAGGATAAGGATAAAGAACTAATTGTAATATTTAATGCAACATCCATAGATAACTATAATGTTAATAAATATATAGAAAAACCAAAGAATGAAGAATGGTTAATACTTGCAGTAAATGATTTAATAAATCCAAATGGAATTAAAACTGTAAAATATAATGAAATTCCAGAACTTAGATCGTTTTCTATTTTAATTATGTATGCAAATAGCTAAGAGGATAAAATAATCCCTTAGCTATTTTTGCTTTTTAAGAAATTATAGATATAGATAAGTTTAGGATGATTTTATGATATTATTAAAATTCGTAGTGTAAGAATTAGAGTTTCTATAATTTCCTTCCTTTAGTTCGTAAAGAGATAAACATTGTATGACGGTGACTTGGAGCGCATGCGACGGAGCAAGGAATATAATGTTTATCTCTTTTTTTTATCACTAGAGTATAGAAAATAACATTTTATTTAGAATGTAGAGGCAAAGAAAAACAAAAAAAACAATGGTATATTTATATTAAAGTAATAAATATTTATTATATAATAATAAAACTTATGTAAACATATACAGAAGTGCTATTTATAAATAATATTAAAAATTCAATATTAGGAGGATTTTTATGAACAGAAATAAAAATAAATTGATCTTATTTTTAGGAATTATTTTTTCTACATTTTTATTTAATACTAGGGTATTTGCAGCTGATACATTACAAGAAGTGCAAACCCCTCATGGATTTAAAGCTTTTCTAACAATAATACCACTTATTGTTATAATAGTATTATTAGTTAAAAGAGTAGATATGTTAATAGCTGGTTTTATTGGTGGAGTTTTAGCTATGATAATTGGAGGTATTAGCTTAGTTCAAGCTAATGACTTTTTATTACAATCACTTCCATCGATGTTAACTATAACAGTTCCTATAATTAATTCAGCATTAGCAATGGCAGTTTTTGCAGCAGGTAGTTATACATCTTCATTAACACTTGTAAAACGTGGAATTAAAGGAAAAGTTGAATATTTAGCAGCATTTATTGTAATATTGCAAGCAGCAGCTACTTATATGTCAGGTATTGGTGGTGGTAGTGCAATGGTTATAGCACCTTTAGCATTTGCAGCAGTAGGAGCTATACCAGAATTAGTAGCAGGTATGGCAATAGCAGCAGCAGTATCGTTTACTACATCACCTGCATCTTTAGAAACTGGCATAGTATCAAAATTAAGTAATGTATCAGTAGCTGATTATGTAGCTCAAATGAGAGTTTTTTGGTTAGTATTTGTAGCTATAGCAGTTATAATAGCTATATATGGTACTAAAAAGAGAAAAGTTTTATTTAAGGAAGAAGAAAATGAAGAATTTAAGAATATGAGTAATAAAGAATTACTAGTTAATACGATACCAGCAATATTCTTATTATCTGCAGTTATCATAGGACCTCTTATAAATAAATTAATAGGCTTCTCTTTAGTTACACCTTTAGTGTATACAGTAATTACAGTTGCATTAATATTTATTTGTACTAAGATGACATTAAACCAATCTGTAAATGCAATGGTTGATGGTTCAAACTATATATTAGTTAGATTATTCAGTGTTGGAATATTCTTAGCATTTATAAATATTATAAATCAAACAGGTGCCTTTGTGACAATAGTTAGTGTAGCTAAATCGGCTCCAGCTGCATTAGTAGTACCAACAGCAGTTTTAGCAGGATTCTTAATAGGAGTGCCAGCAGGAGCATATGTAGGATCTATTTTAACCTTAGTATTACCAGTTGTAACATCTCTTGGTTTCTCACCAGTTGCATTAGGTTTTGTTGCAATGGGAGTTGGACTTGGTAGCCAAATGAGGTTTCAGTTGGACATCTTACTAGTCTAGCAGCATTACCAAAGGAAAAATTAGAACCTATTATAAAGCTTATGAATGAAGCTAAGATTAGTGTTATGAGTTTACCAGCTACAGATCTTCATCTTGGAGCAAGAAATGATGAATATAATGTTAGACGTGCTGTTACTCCAGTAAGGGCCTTAAGAGATGGTGGAGTTAATATGTGTTTAGCTACAAATAATATAAGAAATGCATTTACACCATACGGAAATGGAGATTTAATACAAATAGCTATGCTTGCAATTCCAGTATCACATTTAGGTGGAGCTGATGATTTACCAACTGTACTACCAATGATTACAACTAATCCAGCAAAAGCTATTGGTTTAAAAGATTATGGAATTGGTATAGGAAAAAATGCAGATTTAGTACTTTTAGATACAAAATATTTAAATGATGCGATTATAGATATACCTGATAGATTATTTGTAATAAAGAATGGAAAAGTTACAGTAGAAACAGAAAGAAAAGTTAAATTTAATTTTTAAAATAAAGCAGGGATAACCCTGCTTTATAATGTTCTTTTTTATTGAGATACATTAGAGGCGTTATATAATATTGTAGAGAGTGGTAATAAGGATAATATTATTAATATAACTAATAAGTTACCACCTACTACAGAACCATTTACTACTAATGAGTAAAGCATAGGAGACCAACCTTCAGGAGCAAATTCGCCAAAAAACAATACTCCAGATATAAAATGAAATACAAATCGTACTAACATGCCAAAGGTAGCTCCTATTAATTTTTTATTTTTAAAGAAGCCAGCTAGTCCAACTGCCATAAATGGGAGAGGATAATCGAATAATACTTGTATTGGATGGAGTATATAAGGACTTATTATTAAGTATATAATTCCAAATAAAAATCCTGTAAGCATGCCAATTTCAGGACCATACATAAAGGCTATTATTAAAATTGGAACCATGCTACCTAAATTTATGCTGCCAGCACCATTAGGCAAATCTACTATTTTTATAAGATGCAATATTGTAGCTAAGGCTAAGGATATTCCTATTCTAGCCATAATCTTAGTATCTAATTTAACCTTCTTAAACTTAATAAGAGCTAAAATTAGTATAACAACGCCTATAAGAGTTGCTAGTGATAAAGGACTACTTATTATTTCTGTGAATCCTTCTTTTATTGTGTTAATAAAGTTAATCATAAAAAATACCTCCTAAAAATATGCTAGGAGGTACATTAGTAACTAACAAATATCACTAATATATTCTTTGTGACTTTCCTACGCTGGTATTATCCAGATCAGGTAAAGAGGGTTAATGATAAATCATTTCTCAGCCTAAAGGCACCCCTAGCACTTAATTATTATGTTATTATATAAATTGTACATAAACTGGATATAAAAGTCAATACTTATTATTTTAACCATATCTATAAATTCTTTTCTTTCTAGGATTTGCAAGATAGTCATAGGATGTAGTCCAATAAGTTAAAAGTTCCGGTTTATATTGTAATAAGTCTTTTAAAAATTTATCAAATAGATGATATTTAACTAGTATTTTTACTATATCTTTAGGATAAGGAGTTATTTTACTATAAGGTTTTCTTGGATCAATAACTTTAATTTTTCCTTTAGAATTTACAAAAATATGTGCATTTCTAATATTAAGTCTTTTAAACTTAAGTCTTTTTAAATCTTCAAGTAAATCAATTATTTCTTTTGATAAGCTATAAGGAAGTCCATGCCTTGAAATATATTCTTTAAGAGTTATTCCACCTACGTATTCTCGTATTAATATGTTACCTACTCTAACTATAGGCTTTGGAAAAAATGGACTATCACAAGTTTTTTTTAGAATATCATCTTCACTTTTAGCATTTTTAATATTTTTAAAGACTTTAAAAGCATATCCTTCAGGAGTTAAATAGACTGCACCTTCAGCACCTTGTCCTAATAATTTAAAGTCTTTAGCCTCTATAAGGTAATTCATTACACACACCTATAATTATTACTTTCATTTATTGTATGCTAATAAATTTATTATGATATTATTTTAAATAGCTATTTGTTTTTCCTTCATAATTATATTTATTTTATTATAATAAGTTATCGTAAGTGGAATTATAGCAGCTATCCAAGCAGCTGGATCAGCTAATGCTATTCCAGTGAAGTCTAAAACTAAAGGGAGAGTAAAGGCTGCTACAGTTCTAGCGACCATTTCAGCAAAGCCAGCCATCATTGGAACAAAGCTTTCCCCAACTCCTTGCAATGTATTTCTATATATAAAAATAAGTCCTAGAGGTATATAGAATATTGAAACAGTATTTAAATACTGTTTAGCATATGATATAACCTCTAAATCATTTCCACTCATAAATAATTTAGTAAAGGTTCCACCAAATAATACTACAACAATCGTTGATATTATACTAACGATTATACTTATAATACTGCATTTTTTAACACCTTCTTTTATACGATCAATTCTTCCAGCTCCTAAGTTTTGTCCTGAATAAGTAGCCATTGCAACACCAAATGTAACTGCTGGTTGCATAACTAACTGTTGAACTTTTGAAGCGGCTGTATAGGAAGCTATTATTTTATAACCAAAATTATTAAGAGCAGCTTGTAGAACCATTGCCCCAGCAGCGGTTATAGAAAATTGTAATGCCATAGGAACTCCTATTCTAAGTTGTTTTTGGATATAATTTTTTCTTATTTTGAAGTGTTTTTTCTTTAACTTTAATATTGGGAATTTTTTTATAATATAAATTGCACATAGTATTGCCGAAATAGATTGAGAAATAATTGTTGCATAAGCGGCTCCTGATACTCCCATATTGAAATTAACTATAAATACAATATCTAAAACTATATTTAAAATAGAAGCTATAATTAAGAAATATAGTGGAGTTTTACTATCTCCAAGAGCTCTTAATATACTAGCAAGCATGTTATAAAAAATAATTGCAATATTTCCAGCATAGATAATAATAATATAAGATAAGGAATCTTTCATAATATTATCAGGTGTATTCATAAGTTCTAATAATGGTTTAGCAGATAACATACTTATTGCAGTTACGACTATAGTCATAATAGAAGATAGTATTAAAGAACTAGCAAAAGCTTTTTTTACTCCTTCATCATCAGTTGCTCCAAATCTTTGAGCAACTAGAACAGCAAATCCACTAGTTAATCCAATTACAAAGCCATTAACTAAAAATGCCATAGCACCAGTAGAGCCAACAGCAGCTAATGCATCAACACCAAGATATCTTCCAACTATTATAGTATCAGCCATACTATAAAATTGTTGAAAAATATTACCTATAAGCAAAGGAATTGAAAAGGTTAAAATTAATTTTACGGGATTCCCCGTTGTCATATCTTTAGTCAAGTTTTATTCCCTCCTTCTTTTTAAATTTTTACAAAAAATACAACTTTTTAGCAATATAAATGATAACATTATAATAAAAGCATAGCAACTTTATTTCAAAATTTGAAAATTATTTAACAACTTTGTAATAACTTAGTATTACTTTTTAAAAACTTCCATTTATTATATAATTAAATAATATAAAGGGAGGTTTTTTTAATGAAAAAGATATTTTCATTAATTATGGAAATTTTACTTTCCATAGTATTAATTAGTTGTAATACTACAAAGGTCTTAGAGGAAAATACTAAAGAAAACAATGAATCTAGTAAATATATTATTACAGAAAGGAATGTTGAAAACAATATTAAAGATAGCAGGATTTATCCAAGGTTTTACTATGACAATATTCTTTATGTAAATATGATTCCTAGCAAAAATGGAGATCCATTGAGTAATTTTAATCTATATTTTTTAGACAATGAAGAGGCTTTTAAAAAAGTGGAGGAAGAAAAATTTACAGAGGAAGAGATAGATTTTCTAAATAATTTTAATGGAGATTCTGGAAGTGGAATATATATGGTTGATTCTTCAAAATTAAGTGAACGAAAGTTTTATTATATAGACATTATAAATAAAACTAAGTTTGAGCTTAGAGGATTTGAAAAGGATTATAGTAATATAGAGTATAAGTTTAAAAGGTTTATAGAGTATGGATTTAGTGTCCCAAATAATGATAACTACTATATTCAAAACTATTTAGCTACAAAAAATGAAGCAAACTCTCCAGCAGATGAATTTATTATTATAGATATAAAAAATCAAAGGTATTATTTAAGTAATAATGATAAAAAAATAAAAAGTTTTTATTATGATAATAATTTAAATTTAATTATAGGTATAGATGAAGCAGGAACAATGTATCAGATTATATTAGATGAAAATGGTGTTAACTTTGAAGAATATAAGAGTATAGATACAGAAAAATTAAACTTAAATGGTAGGAAGTTAAATTTTGTTAGCAAATTATCTAATGATAAATTACTTTTTAATATAGGTGAAACTAAATATATAAAAGACAATGATGGAGTTGATATAGTTTATACTTTTGAGAGTGTAATTTATAATATTAAAAGTGGAGAAATAAATTATTTAGATAAGGAAAAATCAATAGCTGGTAAGTTTAATTCTAAATTTTATGATATTTATTATAAAGACGAAAGGTATTTAGGAGAAATATCTGAAGATGGTAATATAACATTAGTATATAAGCTAAATGATCAAGAAGAATATATTTATAACTATGTTTTATCTAATAAGGAAGGAACTAAAATATTCTTAACTAAGCTTAAATATTCTAAAGAGATTCTTAAAAATCCTGATAAACCCATAGCAGATGAAGAAATAAAATATTCAATTTTAGAAATAGAAGAAAGGTAATAAGTTATTTTATGGAAAAGAAAAAAATACTAGTAGTTGAAGATGAATATTCAATAAATGACGCAATAACCTTTGCTCTTAGAAAAGAAGATTATGATGTAAGAAGTGTATTCAATGGAAAAGATGCATTAGAAAGATTTAATGAATTTAAACCCAATTTAGTATTACTAGACTTAATGCTTCCTGATATAGATGGATTTGATATTTGTAAAGAAATATCTAAAAAAGCTTATATTATAATGTTAACTGCTAGAGGAGAAATTATTGATAAAGTATTGGGGCTAGAGCTTGGAGCAGATGATTATATAGTGAAACCTTTTGATATAAAAGAAGTGTTAGTAAGAATAAAGGTTATTTTTCGAAGAGAAGAAAAAGGAATAGATAAAGATGATAAAGATAAAACAGATGAATTAATAAAAGTATATCCTAATGATAGGAGAGTAATAAAAGAAGGTAGGGAAATAACATTAAGAAGAAAAGAATTTGACTTATTAAATTTTTTAAATGAAAATAGAGGAATAGTTTTTTCTAGAGATGATTTATTAGAAAAAATATGGGGATATGATTATGAGGGAGATACGAGAACTGTAGATGTTCATATTAGAAGACTTAGGGAAAAGCTTAATGAAGATAAAGATAATTCTATAATAGAAACTGTCTTTGGCATAGGATATATAATGAGGTGATAAATTGAATAAAACCTTAAAAGGAAAGTTATTAATAGGAAGTATAGTTTCTGTTTTAGTTATAAATATAATATTTACTGTTTTTATATCGATATATTTAAATAATTCCTTTAAAAATAGTATTATACAAGAAATGAATAATATAAAAGTGGCAGCATTAAATATAGTAAATCAAAATGAAATAATGGAAGAACCCATTTGGAAAAGTCTTTCTCCAATAAATGAAATTATCCAAGACTATGTTGGCTTCTCAAATGAAAATAGTAAAATAAATCAATCAGTTGGTAAGCTTATAAATGATGAAGAAATTTATAATATTCTCACTGAAAGTAATAATATTAAATCAATAATTAAATTCAAATATCTAAATAATTCTTATTTTATAACATATAATTATCCAATTTATATTAAGGATGTTTTTATTGCAAATTTGTTAATACAAAAAGACTATTCTTATAAATATAGCCAGATGATAAAAACTATTTTCATTATAATTTCAGGACAAGTTCTTGTAGTAATAGCTTTAATATTAACTATATCCTTAATAATAAATAAATCTATGAAGCCATTAAATGATTTAAAAAACTCTATGAAGGAGTTTAAATTAGGAAAAGATATAGATGATATAGAAATAAATTCTAAAGATGAAATTTCAGATTTAGCAAAAACCTATAATTTAATGAAGAACAAACTAACAACTCAAGATAAGGTATTAAGAGAATTTTTTAATAATGCAACTCATGAACTTAAAACTCCAATTACTTCAATTTCCCTTTATTCTCAAATATTTAGAGATAATAATATTAAAGAAATGGATGATGATTTTATAAGTAGATCAAGTAGTAGGATAGTTTTAGAATGTGAAAAAATGAAAAACTTAGTTGAAAAAATATTAGAAGCTTCAAGAGGTAAAATTAATAGAAATAAATTTAAGAACAACTTTTCTCTTACAGAATTAATAGAAGAAATAGAAGAGGATTTTGAATTAAGAATCAATGATAAAAATTTAAATATAAAAAATGATTTACAAAATATAAGTTATTATGGTGTTTTTGAAGACTTTGAGCAAATATTTATAAATTTATTGGATAATAGTATTAAATATTCAGCATCTAAAAAAATAGAGATAAAGTTATTTAAAGAGGAAAAGAATATAAATTTAACTATTAAAAATAAAATTTTAGATATTCCAGAAGAAATAAAGGATAGACTTTTTGAACCATTTATTAAGTATAATAACTTTAATGATATAACTAAAGAAGTAAGTAGTTCGGGATTAGGTTTATATTTATGTAACGAATTAGCTAAAGAAAATAATTGGAATTTATCATATGATATTATAGAAGGATATATAATTTTCAAATTAATATTATAGGTAAAATAAAGAACAAATAAAAAATAACCAGATAGAGAGGAGAAGTATTTACAATAATCTACTCAATCTGGTTATTTAAATTCTGTATTCTTTATGAAATTATAATAAAGACAAATATATGGACAACTTTATGAGAGTAGCAAAATTCGTAGTATAAGAGATAGTCTTTATAATTTCATTCCTTCAGTTTGTAAAAAGATAAACATTGTATGACGGCGACTTGGAGCGAATGCGACGGAGCTAGGAATATAATGTTTATCTCTTTTTTTATTATTAAACTTAAGATTATTTATGTTGTAGCAAATTGACTATTATATAAATTTGCATAGAAGCCATTTTCCTTTAATAATTCTTTATGATTTCCTTTTTCTATGATTTTTCCATCTTTCATAACTAAAATTAAATCAGCTTCTTTAATAGTAGAAAGTCTATGAGCAACAATAAATGAAGTTCTTCCTTCCATTAATTTATTAAAGGCTTTTTGAATGTATATTTCAGTACGTGTATCTATACTACTTGTAGCCTCATCTAATATTAACATAGGTGGTTTAGATAGCATAACTCGTGCTATACATAAAAGCTGCTTTTGGCCTTGTGATAAAGAGCTATCCTCTGAAAGTACAGTATCATAACCATTAGGTAATTTCATAATAAATTTATGGGCATGAGCAGCTTTAGCAGCTTCAATAACTTCTTCTAAAGTAGCATCCTCTTTTCCATAAGCTATATTATCTCTAACAGTTCCAGAGAAAAGCCAAGTATCTTGAAGAACCATTCCATAAAGTCCTCTCGTACTTTTTCTTGTTATATTATCTATATTAATATTATCAATTTTAATTTCACCTGAGTTTATATTATAAAATCTCATAAGTAAATTAATTAAAGTAGTTTTTCCACAACCGGTAGGACCAACTATTGCAATTCTTTCACCAGGATTAACCTTTAAATTAAAGTTTTCAATTAATGATTTATCTTTATTATAAGAAAAACAAAGATTATTTATATCTACAGTACCATCAGAGTTTTCTAAATCAATAGCTGTAGATTTATCTTGAACTTCAGGCTCTTCATCTAATATTTTAAATACTCTATTAGCAGAGGCAAAGGCTGCTTGTAATTCAGTTATAACTCCAGAAATTTCATTAAAAGGCTTAGTATATTGGTTTGCGTAACTTAAAAATGCAGATAAATTACCTATTGATAAATTACCATTTATAGCACTTAAAGCACCAACAATCCCAACAGCTGCATAAACTATACCATTTACAAATCTAGTTACTGGGTTTGTAAGGGCAGAGTAAAATTGAGCTTTTTGTCCATATTTATATAATTTTTTATTAATTTCTTCAAAGCTTTCTATAGAACGATCCTCGTAAGAAAAAGCTTTAACTACTTTTTGATTTCCTATCATTTCTTCAACATATCCAGTTAATTCACTACGCACTTCAGATTGTTTTCTAAACATAGAATGACAGTATTTAGCAATAGTAGAGGCAGTAAATAATGATAAAGGAGTAATTATAACAACTATTAGTGCAATTTTAATATTTATTGAAAGCATAAATATTAAAGTACCAACTATAGTTATAACCCCAGTAAAAAGCTGTGAAAATCCTTGAAGTAATCCATCAGAAATTATTTCTATATCATTTATAACTCCATTAATGATTGAACCATGAGAATTACTATCTATATATTTAAGAGGTAGTTCATTTAATTTATTAAATACATCTATTCTTAAATCTTTAATAGTTTTATAACTAATTATATTAGTGCATCTAGTCATAATTAATTGAAATAATGCAGAAAAAATTATTGAAATTAATAATAAAATTAATATGTTTAAAAGTCTAGAAAAATTAACATTATCTTTTCCTATAATAAAATCAACACCTCTACCTATTAATATAGGAGTCAGTAATGTTAAAGTAATATTTATAATAGCGCTTATAAAGGCAATTATTATAAATTTTTTATAAGGTTTTGTATAACTTAAAATTCTTTTTAATATTTTAGTATTCAAAAAATCACCTCCTAATTGTTTAATTGTGAAGAGCATATTTCATTATATACTTCACAATTTTCAAGAAGATAATCATGAGTTCCAATTCCAGATATTTCACCATTATCTAAAACTATTATTTTATCAGCACTTTTTATACTACTAGCTCTTTGTGATACAATAATAACTGTTGTTTCACTTGTTTTTTCTTTTAATGCTTTTCTAAGTAAAGCATCAGTTGTAAAGTCAAGAGCACTGGAACTATCATCTAAAATTAAAATTTCAGGTTTAGAAATTAAAGCTCTAGCAATAGTAAGTCTTTGCTTTTGACCACCTGAAAAATTCTTACCACCTTGCATAACTTCTGAATTAATATTTTCTGGTAAAGAATCTACAAATGATTTTGCCTGAGATATTTCTAATGCTTCATTAATTTCATCTATAGTAGCATTTTCTTTTCCCCATTTTAAATTATCTAAAATACTACCTTTAAATAAAACAGCTTTTTGAGGAACTATACCTATTAAATTTCTAAGTTCTTTTAGAGCATAGTTTTTTGTATCTATTCCTTTAATAAGTACTTGTCCTTTAGTAGAATCGTAAAATCTAGGAATTAAATTAATTAATGTAGATTTACCAGAACCAGTTCCACCAATGATTCCAATTGTTTCATTTTCATTTATAATTAAATTAATATCTTTTAAAGAATATTCATTTGAATCTTTATAAGAGAAAGAAACATTCTTAAATTCAATTAAAGGCTTATCATTTTTAGTTTTATCCTTATAATTAATTTTATTATCAGTAATTGTAGATTCAATATTAATTATTTCTAAAACTCTATTTGCCGAAGTTGCACCTTTAGTTAAAGTTACAATTAATTGAGAAAATACAATTAAAGAAAGTAGTATTTGAGTTATATAATTAATAAAAGCAATTACTTCACCTTGAGTTAATGAACCTATGTTAACTCTAATTCCTCCATACCATAATATAGCTATTATAGATATATTCATAATCATATATGTAATTGGATTAAGAAGTGCAGAAATTTTACCAACATTAATAGAAGTATCTGTAAGTTCACTTGTAGCAATTTTAAATCTTTCTTTTTCACTTTCTTCCTTTGAAAATGCTTTAATAACTCTAGTACCTTCAAGATTTTCTCTTGTTATTAGAGATAAATTATCTAATTTTCCTTGAATGACTTTATACAGGGGTAATGACTTACTCATTACTAAATAAATAACTAAGGCTATTAAAGGAGTAGTTATTAAAAATATTATTGAAAGTTTCAAATCAATAGATATAGCCATAATTGTAGAACCAATAATTATAAAGGGGCTTCTAGTTCCTAGTCTTATTAACATAGCTATTCCAGTTTGAATTTGAGTAATATCATTAATTAATCGTGTTATAAGAGTTGGAGTTCCTATTTCATCAATTTCTGAATAAGAAAGATTATTTATATGTTTATATAAATTACTTCTAATTGAAGTTCCAGCTCCTTGTGAAGCAATAGACGCATAGTATTGACAAATAAGAGCAAAAGCTAGTCCTATAGCTCCTAAAAGGATCAATACACCACCCATTTTAAAGACATAATTGATATCTCTATTTTGGATACCAATATCAATAATTTTAGCCATAACAATTGGTATAAACAGTTCTAATATAGCTTCAATTAATTTAAATATTGGACCAAGTATTGATTCTTTCTTATAATCTTTCATAAAGTAAATAAGTTTTAACAATTTAATCAGTCCTTTTTTAAAATTTTTAATTATTTATCATTATAGCATTAAATAATAAATAATTTAAAAAATTCTTTTAGTAAAATAATAAATTGTATCTTAAGATTTTAGTAATATTTATATTTTAAAATTAAATTATAATTACATATGAAAATAATATTTACAGTAGGAGTGGAGAGATGGAATTTTTAAAGAATTTTTTAAAGGGAGTAGCAATTAGCATATCTCAAATAGTACCAGGAGTAAGTGGTGGAACTATAGCAATGATTCTAGGAATCTATGATAAACTTTTACATGCGATTAATAATATTTTGAAGGATTTTAAGAATCAATATAAAATTTTACTTCAAGTAGGTATTGGTGCAATAGTAGGTATTTTTTTATTTAGTAATATAGTTAAGAGTTTATTTGATAATTTTCCTATTCCTATAGGATATTTGTTTATTGGAGTAATTCTTGGTGGAGCACCACTTATGTTTAGAAAAGCTACAGTAAAAGGATTTAATAAAAAAAGTATAATTTATTTAATTATAGGTATAGTTATAGTTTTAATGATGGGAGAGCCTAATAATGATGCATCATCAATAATAACTTCATTAAATTTATTTAATTTTATATGGTTATTTATTGGTGGAGTAGTAGTTGCTATAGCACTTATTTTACCAGGTATTAGTGGATCATTTATGCTTTACGTATTAGGACTTTATAATACAGTTATAACGGCTGTTATACAATTTAATATACCTATATTAATACCGATTGCTTTAGGAGGAGTTTTAGGCACATTATTAACTGCAAGAATAATTGAAAGTTTATTAGTTAAGTATCCAGAACAAACTTATATATTAATTTTTGGTTTTATATTAGGATCTGTTTTTTCTGTGTTCCCTGGCGTTAATGGAATAGAGAGTATTATAGGAATTGTTTTTGGTATTATTGGATTTGTATTTACATATTATATAAGTAGAAATGAATAAAAGTTATATAAATTTAACTAGTATTAAAATTTTTTAATATATATTTAATATTAGTATAATAAATAAATTATATTATATATTTGAAAGCTATTTAACATATTTTAATTAACAAACTTATCCTTTTATATGAAAAATCACTTTATTTAGATATAAGGTGATTTTTTATTTTAAATATATAATATTTAATAGAATAGTTATATTGATATGTAATGTTACTAATTTAAAGATAAAAGAATAAATAACCAAAAAAAGTATTTACAAATGATGGATGAAGATATATACTAGTATAGTATAAAAATTTAAATTTTAAGGAGGTAGAGGAATGTTTAATTATTCAATAGTAAAAGAAATAAAATTTAATAAAAAAAATATTTTATTAATAACTCTACCAATTAAGAAAATTTCTATATTTTAAATAGAATGCAACTTTTTAATTAGTAACTATGAGTTATTATACTCATGGTTTTTTTTTGTGTGATTTTTTATAATAAAGTTATAATTTATGACCTTGGGAAACCAAGGTTATTTTTATATAAAAATAAAATAAAGGAGGATTCTGTATTATGAGCAATTTTAGAAGGAAGAAAAATAATTTTGAAGAATTAAACTGGAGGAATAGAAATGGAAAAATTTTATTTGTTAACTGGCGGAGAATTTAATAAGATAAGAAATATAAAAATAGAAGATATTGAATTTGAAAGATTTTGTAAGGATGAATGTGTAAACTCAATTACGATTAAAAGAGATATATGCAAATTATATTATAAAAGAAAGAAGTTTTTGAATTTTATATTATCATTAATTAGAAATTAGATTAAATAACAGTAATATGCTAAGTATAAAGATAGATTTTTTCTATCTTTATACTTATATAAAAATTTTTTGTATAAATTGATGTAAAGGAATATCAGTTTATTGACGAAAAAATACATAAGGTATATAATTAGTTAGAAGTCTAACAAAAGTGTGGTGATATGATGTGTGAAATTAGGCATGTGGGAAGAAAAATAAATATACTATCACATAAGATAAAAAGGAGAATAGGTAAAATTGGATCAGAATATGGAATTAGTACTATGCAGGCTAAAATTCTAGGTTTTATCTATAATAATTCATCCAAAATAGATATATTTCAAAAAACTATTGAAGAAGAATTTGATATTAGACGTTCTTCTGTAACTAGTGTTCTTACACTAATGGAGAAAAATGAACTTATAAAAAGAGTAAGTGTTTCTGAAGATGCAAGGCTCAAAAAGATAATTATAACGGATAAGGGATTAGAAATTCATAAATTAGTTTATAAAGAAATAGAAGAAATCGAGTATCTTATTAAAGACACATTAGCAGCGGATGAATTAGAGATTTTCATAAATATTTTAGAAAAATTAAATAAAAAAATAAGTGATTAGTATTATTTATGATTTTTGTTAGGAACCTAACTAACCTTGAATTACTAGGTACTTAGATAAATATATTTTATATAAAAGGAGGAATACTATGATAAAAAAATTAGCTGGCTATATTGGAGAATATAAAAAAGATTCTATTATAACTCCTATATTTATAGCTTTAGAAGTTATAATGGAAGTAATTATTCCATTGTTAATGGCAAAAATAGTCGATAATGGAGTAGAAAAAGGTAATATGAGATTAGTTACCTTAATAGGAATTATAACCCTTATAATAGCATTTATATCTCTTATGTTTGGAGCTTTAGCAGGAAAGACAGGTGCTAGTGCATCAACAGGTTTTGCTAAAAATTTAAGAAGAGCTATGTTTTATAATATACAAGACTTTTCTTTTCAGAATATAGATAAATATTCAACATCAGGTCTTATAACAAGATTAACAACCGATGTTACTAATGTCCAAAATGCATATCTTATGATAATAAGAACTTTAGTAAGAGCACCGTTTATGCTTATTTCAGCAATGCTTATGAGTTTTTATATTAATTTTAAAATGGCTTTAATATTTTTAGGAGCAACAATATTTTTAGGGTTTGCTCTATATTCTATTATAAGTAGAGCATATCCAATTTTCGAAAATGTATTTAAAAAATATGATGAATTAAATGCAAGTGTACAAGAAAACTTAACAGGAATTAGAGTAGTTAAAGCATATGTAAGAGAAGAACATGAGGTTAGTAAATTCCATAAGGCTTCTAAAAATTTATATGATAATTTTATAAAAGCTGAAAAGTTAATAATATTAAATGCACCAGTTATGCAATTTACAATGTATACTATAATAATATTATTTTCTTGGTTTGGAGCAAAATTTATACTTTCAAATAATATGACAACTGGTGAACTTATGAGTTTATTTGCTTATGCAGGTAATATACTAATGAGTCTTATGATGATGTCAATGGTTTTAGTTATGGTAACTATGGCAAAGTCATCAGCTGAAAGAATTGTAGAAGTTTTAGAAGAAGATAGTACTTTGAAAAATGGAGAAAATCCAATTTATGAAGTTAAAGATGGATCAATTGAATTTAGTAATGTTGATTTTAGTTACAGTAATGATAAAGAAAAATTAAGCCTACAAAATATAAACTTTAAAATAAAATCGGGAGAAACAATAGGTATTATAGGTGGTACAGGTAGTTCAAAAACATCATTAGTTCAATTAATACCAAGACTTTATGATGTAACTAGTGGATCTGTTAAAGTTTCAGGAATAGATGTAAGAAACTATGATATAGAAACTTTAAGAAATGCAGTATCAATGGTTCTTCAAAAGAATGTATTGTTCTCAGGTACTATAAAGGAAAACTTAAGATGGGGAAATAAAGATGCAACAGATGAGGAAATAATAAAAGCATGTGAAGCTGCTCAAGCAACTGAGTTTATTGAAAATCTTCCAGATAAATATGATACTTACATTGAGCAAGGTGGTACTAACGTATCAGGTGGTCAAAAACAAAGACTTACTATTGCAAGAGCTTTACTAAAAAATCCTAAGATATTAATATTAGATGATTCAACAAGTGCAGTAGATACTAAAACAGATTCATTAATAAGAAAAGCATTTAAAGAATCAATACCAAATGTAACAAAAATTATAATTGCACAAAGAATATCTTCAGTAGAGGATGCAGATAAAATAATAGTTTTAAATGATGGTATGATAGATGGAATTGGAACTCATGAAGAGCTATTAAAAAATAACGAAATATATAAAGATGTATATAGAGGACAAGTGAAAGGAGCTGGTATAAGTGAAAACTAAGAAAAAAGATTTAGGAAAAGGACCAGGTCCAAAAAGAAAGCCTAAAAACTCAATGAAAACCCTAAAAAGACTTTTATCTTATATATTTAAAGAATATAAACTTAATTTTTTATTTGTTATAATACTTATATTAATAAGTTCTTTAGCAACTATAGCAAGTACGTTATTCTTAAAGACACTTATTGATTCCTATATAACTCCTTATTTAGGACAAAGAGGTGTTGATTTTTCTCCATTACTTAAAGCAATAGGCATGATGGCTATTATATATTATATAGGTACAATATCAACATATCTTTATAGTAGAATAATGGTATTTATATCACAAGGAACATTAAAGAAAATAAGAGATGATTTATTTGAACATATGGAAAAGCTACCTATAGGATATTTCGATAGAAATCCTCATGGTGAAATAATGAGTCTTTATACAAATGATACAGATACACTAAGACAAATGATAAGTCAAAGTTTACCGCAACTTGCTTCATCTATAATTACATTATTAAGTGTATTTATATCTATGATAGTTTTAAGTATACCATTAACATTAGTTTCAATATTTATGATATTTGTAATGTTTAAAACAATAAAATCTATTGGTGGAAAAAGTGGAATGTACTTTGGAAAGCAACAAAAGGATTTAAGTAAAGTTAATGGATATATAGAAGAAATGATGGAAGGACAAAAGGTAGTTAAGGTATTCTGTCATGAAGAAGAAACTAAAATTAAGTTTGATGAACTAAATGAAGCTTTAAGAGATAGTTCAGATAAGGCAAATACATTTGCAAATATTTTAATGCCAATAATGGGGAACTTAGGATATATTAATTATGTTTTAACAGCTATTGTAGGTGGAGTTTTAGCTATAGGCGGAGTAGGGGGATTTACTTTAGGTTCTCTTGCCTCATTTCTTCAACTTACAAGAACATTAAATCAGCCAATAGGTCAAATGTCACAACAATTTAATGCTGTTATAATGGCTCTTGCAGGTGCAGAAAGAATATTTGAAATGCTAGATGAAGATCATGAAGTAGATGAAGGATATGTAACTTTAGTTAATGCAAAAATAAAAGAAGATGGAAGTATAGAAGAAGTAAAAGAACGTACTGGAATATGGGCTTGGAAACATCCTCATAGTGATGGAAGTATAACTTATACAAGACTTCTTGGTGATGTAGTATTTGATGATGTAGATTTTGGTTATAATGATAAAAAAATTATACTTCATAATATAGATTTATTTGCAAAACCAGGACAAAAAATAGCTTTTGTGGGTGCAACAGGTGCAGGTAAAACAACAATTACAAATTTAATTAATAGATTCTATGATATTCAAGACGGTAAAATAAGATATGATGGAATAAATATTAATAAAATAAAGAAGGATGATTTAAGAAGGTCACTTGGAATAGTTCTTCAAGATACACATTTATTTACTGGAACGATAGCAGATAATATACGATATGGTAAATTAGATGCAACCGATGAAGAAGTTTATGCAGCAGCTAAACTTGCAAATGCTGATACATTTATAAAACACTTACCACAAGGATACAATACTATAATTTCTGGAGATGGAGCTAGTCTTTCACAGGGACAAAGACAACTACTAGCAATAGCTAGAGCTGCAATAGCCAATCCACCAGTATTAATATTAGATGAAGCAACATCAAGTATAGATACAAGAACAGAAGCAATAGTTCAAGATGGTATGGATAAACTAATGGAAGGTAGAACTGTATTTGTAATTGCCCATAGACTTTCTACAATTAAAAATTCAGATGTAATTATGGTTTTAGATCAAGGTAGAATAATAGAACGTGGAGATCATGAAGATTTAATTGATAAGAAAGGAAAGTATTATCAATTATATACAGGAGCATTTGAACTAGAATAAGAAAATAAAATATTTTATTAAACCTATTAATTGAAATTTTTAATTTTAATTAATAGGTTTATTTTTATTCTTTAGGAAATTATATTTATCTCTTTTTTTATTTAAGTTCTTTGTCTAATATATGTAGTTAAATGTTCATATTATTAGAAATTTTAAGGATTTTATGGTATAATATATTAATAGCATGTAGTTCCTAGGGATTTTAGCTGTAGGAACTACTTTTTTTATTGCTATTATATAAGGAGGGAAATTATGTTTAAAGTAAATGATTATATTGTATATGGAGTAAATGGTGTATGTAAGGTTGAAGATATAGAAAAGGTATCTATAAGAAAAGAGCAACATGAGTATTATATTTTATCACCTGTATATAATAGTAAGATGACTATTAAAATACCAGTTGAAAATAAAGCTCTTTCATTAAGAAAACTAATGACTAAGACAGAAGTTGAAGATCTTATAGAACTATTTGCAAAAAATGAGACATTAGAAATAGAGGATACACGAAAGAAAATTCAAGAATATAAAGCAATAATTAAAAGTGGAGTAGCTGAAGAGGTAATAAAAGTAATAAATTCTATTAGATTAGAAGAAAATGAAAAGGCCTCTTTAGGTAAAAAACTTAATAAAACTGATGAAGATATAATGATAAGTGCTAAAAAACAATTATATGAAGAAATTGCAATAGTATTAGATATTAATCTTGATGAAGTCGGAGAATATATTAAGAATAATATTTAATATATTAAGTGAAAAATTTCCTATACATTTTAATATTTTCATTTAAAATGACTGTAACACAATATTTGTGAACCAGCCATTTTAAGTTGAGATATTAAATAGCTTCAATAAATCTAAAAATGTCATATTTAAACAGCATATCTAGTAGAACAACATATAATAATTCTCTTAATTTAAAATTTCAGCGTATAAAAATATAATAAAAAAATATAATTTATATAATCAAAACAAAGACCTATTTAAAAAAATAAATTTAATAGGTCTTTGTTTTATATAGATTATAATAT
>NZ_JACSQZ010000054.1 GCF_014836325.1 Clostridium gallinarum | reverse complement strand
ATGAAGCGAAAGTTTCACGTACGGTGTGGAGCGGGGGAAAACTTAGAGATTACATCAAAGAGTTACCTATCGCTATTAGTTTTAGATAAGAAGTTTGGATCACCTTTAATAACTAATGATGGTGTATCAATTGCAAGAGAAATAGAATTAGAAGATCCATATGAAAATATGGGAGCTCAATTAGTTAAGGAAGTTGCAACTAAAACTAATGATGTTGCAGGGGATGGTACTACAACAGCAACTCTTTTAGCTCAAGCAATAATAAGAGAAGGTTTAAAAAATGTAACAGCTGGAGCAAATCCAATACTAATCAGAAATGGTATTAAAATGGCTGTAGATAAAGCTGTAGAAGAAATTAAGAATATATCTAAGCCTGTGAATGGTAAAGAAGATATTGCAAGAGTAGCAGCTATTTCAGCAGCAGATGAAGAAGTAGGTAAGTTAATATCTGATGCTATGGAAAAAGTAGGTAACGAAGGTGTTATAACTGTTGAAGAATCAAAATCAATGGGTACTGAACTAGATGTAGTTGAAGGTATGCAATTTGATAGAGGATATGTATCAGCATATATGGTAACTGATACAGAAAAAATGGAAGCTGTTTTAGATAATCCAGCAATATTAATTACTGATAAGAAAATTTCTAATATTCAAGAATTACTTCCAATATTAGAGCAAATAGTTCAACAAGGTAAGAAATTACTTATTATAGCTGAAGATGTTGAAGGGGATGCTATGACTACATTAGTAGTTAATAAATTAAGAGGAACTTTCACATGTGTTGCTGTAAAAGCACCAGGCTTTGGAGATAGAAGAAAAGAAATGCTTCAAGACATAGCTATATTAACAGGTGGTACTGTTATATCAGAAGAACTGGGTATAGATATGAAAGAAGTAACTTTAGATATGCTTGGACAATGTGAAAGCATAAAAGTTACAAAGGAAAATACTACTATAGTTAATGGAAAAGGAAATAGTGAAGCTATTAAAGAAAGAGTAGCTCAAATAAGAGCTCAAATAGAAGAAACTACTTCTGAATTCGATAAAGAAAAATTAACAGAAAGATTAGCTAAGCTTGCTGGTGGAGTTGCAGTAATTAAAGTTGGTGCAGCAACAGAAACAGAATTAAAAGAAAAGAAATTAAGAATTGAAGATGCTTTAGCAGCAACTAAGGCAGCAGTTGAAGAAGGAATAGTTCCAGGTGGTGGAGCTGCTTATGCTAATATTATAAATGAAGTAAATAAAATAACTTCAGATATACCAGATACTCAAGTTGGTATAAATATTATAGTAAGAGCTTTAGAAGAACCAATGAGACAAATAGCAACTAATGCAGGACTTGAAGGTTCAGTTATTATTGAACATGTTAAGGGATGCGAAGCAGGAATTGGTTATGATGCATTAAGAGGAGAATATGTAAATATGATTAAAGCTGGTATAGTTGACCCAACTAAGGTTACAAGATCAGCACTTCAAAATGCAGCATCAGTAGCATCAACATTCTTAACAACAGAAGCAGCAGTTGTAGATATTCCACAAAAAGAAAACCCAATGCCAGGAGCACCAGGAATGGGAATGGACGGAATGTACTAAACGCTATGCGTAATTTAGAATTAAGAGTGTAAAATGAAGAATTAATGAAAAAGCTTCTGAGGGAGTTTTAGAAATTAGTTCATAGAAAGGCTGTCTTTGCGACAGTCTTTTTTGTTTTAATTACTTAATTGTTGATATCTTACAAAGTATAATCTATAATGATAAAGTAAATAATTAGTAGGTGATATTTTGGGAAATAAGAGCAAAAGAGATAAAATTATTAGAATAAGAAAAATAATAATAACAATTATGATAGTTATACTTTCTGGAATTTTAATTAGTAGTTATATAAGTTATAGAAACGAATATAAAAAGATAGAAGTAAAAAATGCAGTTAGAGAATATTTAATAGCAGTTGAAGCTTCTAAAATTAGTGCCAATATAGAATTTGATGAAAAAGAAACTATAGCAGATATTAAAGTAAATGGTGGAGAGAAACTAGCTACAATAAAAAAATATATAAATATAGATAACTTAAATAATATAGAAGCATTAACTATTGAAGATGCAAATAAAATAGTTAATAATGATGATTTTGATATAAATATAAAGGGACAATTCCTTAAAATAAAGTAAAATGATGTATCGGTTAATTTGTCGATACATTTTTTGGAATTTATAGAGGAAAAATAGATATTATGTTGAAATAATATAAGTAGTACAAAGTTAAGGAGAGAGTCATGTATTTACTAGTATTAATTATTGGATTATGTATAGGAAGTTTTTTGAATGTTTGTATATATAGAATACCGAGAGAGGAATCTATAGCATATCCATCATCACATTGTACAAGTTGTGGATATGAACTTAAGTTTTATGATTTAATACCAGTACTTAGTTATATATTTTTAAGTGGAAGATGTAGAAAGTGTAAGGAAAAAGTATCTATTATTTATCCACTTATTGAAATATTAAACGGATTAATATATTTAATATTATTCATAAAGTTTGGATTAACTTTCTACTTTATATTTTATTCAATATTATCATCACTTTTAATAGTTATTTCTATTATAGATATAAAAACTAAAGAAGTATATTCTTCAACTACAATCTTAGGTTTAGTTATAGCAATATTATATATACTAAGTGGAGCGTATTTTGGCAAAATAAGTATAATAAATAGTCTTTTAGGAGGACTTATAGGCTATGGAATAATATATTTAATTATATTATTAACACATGGTATGGGAGAAGGAGATGCTGATATAGCGGGAGTATGTGGACTTTTTTTAGGGCTCAAAGGAAGTTTGGTTTCACTATTTTTAGCTATTATAATAGGTGGAATAGTAGCATCAATAATTCTTATTTTTAAAATTAAGGATGGGAAATATGAAATGGCTTTTGGTCCATGCATTGCTCTTGGATGTATAATATCATGCTTATATGGTGAGTTATTGATAAATTTATATTTAAATATGTTTTAAGGAAAATTTTAATTAAATAATAAATAATATTATAGTTGAACAAGGTGTAAAAATTAGTATAATAATTAGTATAATAATTGTAAATAATATATAAAGAATATGTAATGAATTATTCATATTTAAGGTGAGTGAAGAAAATGAATCGTAGAAAAAGACTAGGTGATATGTTAATTGAACTTAATTATATTACTGAAGGGGATTTGGAAGAAGCATTAAAGATTCAAAAGCAAACAGGGGATAAAATTGGAGAAATATTAATAAATAAAGGTTTTATTACTGAAGATGATTTACTACAAGCCTTAGAAGTACAACTTGGAACACCGAGAGTATATTTAGATATGATAACAATAGATAAAGAAGCAGTAAAAGTAATACCTGAAGCTTTATCTAAGAAATATAATGTTTTAGCAATACAATTTATAGAAGGAAAATTGCTAGTTTTAATGAATGATCCTCTAAATATAATGGCGGAAGATGATGTTAGAATTGCTTCGGGATATGATTTGAAAATAGCATTATGTGGCAAAGAGGAAATATCAAGAGCAATATCAAAATATTACTCTGAAGACTATATGCAAAAAACTGCTGAGGAACTTAGGAATCAAGGAAAAGCATCTCAAATAATTGAAGAAGAGTTAAGCGAGGATATAAGAAATGCGCCAGCTGTTAAACTTGTAGATTCAATAATTCAAAATGCTGTAAGAAGAAAAGCAAGTGATATACATATAGAACCTTTTGAGCATAGAGTATGTGTTAGATATAGAATAGATGGTGAACTTCAGAAACAATTTGATTCTCCAAGGGAACCTTTAGCTGGATTAGTTACAAGAATAAAAATTATGAGTAACATGGATATTGCTGAAAGAAGAATTCCTCAAGACGGAAGAATATTTACTAAAGTAGATAATGAAACTATTGATTTAAGAGTATCAGTTTTACCAACAGTAAATGGTGAAAAAATAGTTATAAGAATACTTGATAAAAGTGCTTTTAATGTAGATAAGGAAGTACTAGGAATTGAGGAAGATGATTTAGAAAAAATAAATAAAATGATTACTAAACCACATGGAATAGTACTTGTTACAGGACCTACGGGAAGTGGGAAATCTACAACTCTTTATTCTCTATTAAAAGACTTAAATAGAGAAGATAAGAATATAATAACGGTAGAAGATCCAGTTGAATTTTCAATGGATGGAATAAATCAAGTAAATGTTAATACAAAGGCAGGTCTTACATTTGCATCTGGATTAAGATCAATATTAAGACAAGACCCTGATATAGTAATGCTTGGAGAGATAAGAGATAAAGAAACTGCAGAAATTGCCGTAAGAGCAGCTATAACAGGACATTTAGTTTTAAGTACAATTCATACTAATGATGCACCATCATCGGTAGTAAGATTAAAAGATATGGGGGTTGCTCCATACCTTGTATCATCTGCTTTAGTTGGAATAATAGCTCAAAGACTTATAAGAAAGCTTTGTCCTCGTTGTAAGGAAGAATATATAGCTAGTGATTATGAAAAGGAAGTCTTGGGGTTATCAAAAGATGAAACTCTAAAATTATATAGAAAAATAGGTTGTAATAGATGTAACAACACAGGATATAAGGGAAGAGTTGGTATATATGAGATTATGGAAATTAATAAGGAAATAAGAGAATTAATAAATGCAGATGAATCTTTAGAAGCTATTACAAATGCAGCATTAAGAAATAAAATGAAAACTTTAAGTAAATCTGCTATTAATGTTATACTAAAGGGAGAATCTACTATAGAGGAATTATTAAGAGTAACTTTATTAGGGGATTAAAGGAGAAATGATAAATGCCTATTTTCTTATATGAAGGAAAATCGTTAGATGGTTCTAAAGTTAAAGGAATGGTTGATCTTGAAACCAAAGATGATGTTAAGTATATGCTTAAAGAAAAAGGGATATTTGCAACATCCATAGTAGAAAACAATAAAGGAGCTACATTAGAATTTAGCCTTAAGTCTTCAATTCCATTTGAAAATTTAGCAATTCTTTGTAGACAACTTTATTTTACATTGTCTGCTGGTGTACCTATGATTAGAGCTATATCAATGGTAAAAGAACAAATTCAACATAAAAAACTAAAAAATATATTAGAAAATGTATATGAAGAAGTTCAAAAGGGAAGTTCTTTATCAGAAGTCTTTCATAAACATAAGGAAATTCCATTTATGCTTACTGCAATGATAGAAGTAGGAGAAGCTACAGGAAGTATAGATAGTGTTATGGAAGAAATGGCTGATTATTATGATAAACAACATAGACAAAAGAAAAAAATAGATGCAGCATTAACTTACCCTAAATTTTTATTAGCATTTGCTGTATGTATAGTTATAGGTCTTGTAAGTTTCGTTGTTCCAACTTTTGTTGAAAGTATTTTATCAGCTGGACAAGAGCTCCCAGTACCAACAAAAATGGTAATAGCTATTAGTGACTTTATTAGTTCAAACTTATTAATGTTAATTTTATTTATTATTGCATTGTTTGCAATAAAGAAATTTTTTATTGATACTAACTATGTAATACAATATAAACTTGATAAGTTTATGGTTACAGATAAATATTTAGGAAAAATAACACAACAAATATTTACAGCAAGATTTGCAAGAACCTTTGCAATGTTAGTTAAAAGTGGAATGGGAGTAATTGAATCATTATCTATAGCAGGAAATGCAGTAGATAATAAATTTATTAAAAGCTCTGTTGACGAAGCAGCTAAAAGTATTAGCACTGGAGCAAGAATAGGAGAAACCTTAGAGAGTAAAAAGATATTCCCGCTTATGTTAACACAAATGATGAAAGTTGGGGAGGATACAGGAAATCTTGATGGAATATTAATAAAAACAGCTGAATATTACGAAATTGAATCAGAGTTTGCTATACAAAAACTAACAGCTTTAATTGAGCCAGTTATGATTGTATTCTTAGCTATTATTGTTGGGTTTGTAGTTATATCAATAGCAATGCCTATGTTCCAAGTTATGGGGGCGGTTTAAATTTATATAATAAAGTTAAAAAAAGGGATTCCCTTTAATAAAATAAATATTAAATAAATGGAGGTATTCAAAATGAATTTAAAGAAGAAAAAGAAAGGTTTTACATTAATTGAACTTATGGCTGTTATAGCTATTATAGCTATACTAGCTGCAGTATTAGTACCAACTGTAACAGGTTATATTAACAGATCAAAGAAAACTGCTATTATAACAGAATGTAGAACAGTTATGAATGCTATAGAAACATATAATACTGTAACATCAACAACAAATAGGATAGACACTACAGCCGCTACAGAAATATCAGCTGCTACTACAGGTACAGGAGCCTTAGTTCCATTAGTTACTGAGGGCTTAATAGATACAACTAAGATTACGCATATACAAAAAGCAACAATAGCTGAAGTTAAGGAGATAAACGATAATACAGATAAAGATATAATAAATAGAATTGTATTAGACGGTGATAATTTTAAATCTCTAACTGCTAAACCAGCTGCAGGAAATCCATAATAATATTAATAAATAATAAGTTTAAAATATTAAAATTACAGGACCGTAAAGGTCCTGATTTTTTAAAAGGGTATTATAAAATAAAACTTGGAGGTAGATTTATGTCATTATTAAATAATAAAAACCTATCTATCCAAATAACAGATACAGCAATAAATATTCTTATAGGAAATAAAAATAAGATAAACGAAATACATACTATTAGCTTGAAAAATGGTATTTGTAGAGATGGTAATGTAAAGGATAAGGATTTTATAATAAGAGCACTAAATGATTATTTAGATGTTGTTGCAAGAAATATAAAACATGTATCTTTCGTTTTAAGAGGATCAGATTTAATTACAAGATATATAGAGGTTCCAATTCTTAAAGGTGATGCATTAAGAGATGCAGTTGATTTTGAATTTGAACAATTTATACCAGATATAAATAAGTATTATACAAACTTTGAAATAGTAAAAAAAATAAATAGTAAAGAAAAAAAAGCATATAAAATATTATTAGTTGCTGCACCTAAGGAAAAAATAGATCCAATAGTTGAAATTGCAGAATCTATAGATAAGGACATAGCTGCTATTGATATATTATCAAATAGTTTAGCAAGAGTTTTAAAAATTAGTAAGAATATTACTAATGAGGAGTCCACAGCGGTATTTTATTTTGGAGCAGATAGTTCCACTGTTAGTATAATTGAAGATAGTGTTTTAAAATTTGAAAGAAATCTTCCTTTTGGAGTTAAGAATATATTTAATGAATTATATAAGGATAGTTCAGAAAGCAATATAGATAGTGAGGAGTTTGCTAATATATTTGATAATAATCCAGAATTAATGGGAAGTTTTCAAAATTTATTAGCTAGTGTTAATAATACTGTGAGATATTATAACTCTGAAAAATCTAACAAGCCTGTAACTAAATTTGTAATAATATGTGAAGATATGGTTATGAAAAATATGCAGAAAAGCTTGGAACAATATTTTGAGTTACCTTGTATATTAATTAATGACCCTATGGATTTAGGATTAAAGGTTAAATTCGAAGATAATTTCCCTAAATATATAGCTTCCTATGGATTACTTCTTAGAGAAAATAGTGACAAATTGCTTAATTTAAATCCTAGAGCTATTGATAAAGCAATAAGAAAAGATAATATTGATAGAATTTTATTAATAGTACCTATAATTACTTTATTAGCAGTTGTATCAATTTCTTCTCCATTTTTAGTTGTAAATAAAATAATAAGTAATGATATAATAGAAATTGAAGAAAATATAGCTAGGTATGATGAAATAATTAATAGAAATAAAGAACTAAAATCTGAAAATGCTAATATGGAGTATTTTATAAATAGAATTAATGGAATAAAGGATAATACTAGTAAAACATCAACGATTTTAAGTAAGTTAAATACTTATGTTCCAAAAGAAATAAATTTTGTGAATTTATCATTTTCAGATACTGGATCAATAAATATAGTTGGAGAATCAGATACATATAATGCCATTTCAGAATTTCTAGCAAATCTAGAAATGAGCAATGACTTTTCTAATGCAAAAATAAGTTACATAAATCCTATAGAGAAGGTTTTAGAAATATCAAGATTAAATAGTTTAGATAGTAAAGTATCTATAACAACAACCTCAACACTAAGAGGCGTAAGTGACAAATATAGAGTAGTTTTTGCCTCTGGGAATAATATAGTAACAACTGATGATGAAAATTCAGATATAAATAATGAATATAATAAAGATGATGAATCTATAAAATTAGAAAATAATAATAACACTAATAATACTGATGAAAAAAATTCAGGAAATCAAAATAACTCTAAAGAAAGTAAGGAAAAAACAACAATAATAAAATATAGCTTTTCAATTTTAATAGAAGGGGTAATTACAGATGGAACTAGAGAACAAGAAACAGAATAGTATTGTATCTTATTTTAAAAATCTTTCTCAAAAAGATAAGATAATATTATCATCTACAATAGTTATTGCAGCTATTGTCTTAGGATTAAGATTCGTAATAGTACCTCAGATTGAAAACTATTCAAGTAATTTAAATACATTAGAGTTAAAAAAAGCTGAAGAAGCTAAAATAAAAGTTATACCGAGACAAAATGAAATTTTAGAAGAAAAAAATGAAGAATTAAAAAAACAATATGATATTGCTTTAGAGGAAATTTCAAAAACTCCTGCAGTAGCTAAGATAATATATGATTTAAAAGAATTGATTATTTCTAATAATATTGAAATTAAAAGTATAAATTTTTCAAGTTCTGATGTAGCAGAAGAAGATATTAAATCTAATGATGATGTTAAAACAGATGAAAATGGAATGGTAACTGAAATTGAAAGAGGAATTGATACTGTAAAAGAGGAAGAAGAGGAAAAAAATGAAGTTAATGAAGAGGATAAGGTTAAAAAGCAAATAATCAATATGAGTATAGCTGGTAAATATGAAGATATAATTGAATTTATTAAAGCTATTGAAGGTTATTCAAGAATTTCAGATGTTTCTAATATATCATTTAGTCAAAGTGAAGGAAATATATTAATAGCTACTTTAACTGCTAATTTCTATAATTTAAGTTATAAGGAGAGCGAGAATTATGATTTCAATAATGGAACTTATGGAAAAGAAAATTCTTTTAACTAAAAAAAACAGCAACAAAAAGGGGATGACTTTAGTAGAAATTATGGCTGCTATGGCCATCCTTTCTATTTTATTTATTGGAATAAGCTCATTTATAATAGGAATAGTTAATAGTGAGGCAAAAACAAATAGAAAATTAGAAAGTGATGGTTATTTAAAAAATGCTTTACTTATGTTTGAAAGTGGTGTAGTTTCTCCAGGTGATTCTTTAAATTTTACAGTTAGTTTTGATAATATTGAGCAAATGAAAACAGGAATAGAGACTTTACAAAATACAAATGAAGGTAACGGTATATATAAAATAACTATTACAACTAATTTAGAAGGTGAAAATAATTTATATAAAGTAGAAGCAACTTTTAAAAATTCAAGAAACGAAGAGTATTCAAAACATATATATGTATTAAGAAGAGACTAAAGTTATGTGTTTGGAGGAAAAACATGAAAAGAAAAAAAGGGTTTACATTACTTGAACTTATGGTAGCTTTATTAGTTTTTTTGATTTTATCTTTAATGATAAGCACGGTATTAATTCAGAGTCAAAAAATACTAATAAGAACAGATAAAAGCTCTCAAATTCAAAATGAAGTAAGAAATTCTCTTTTAAAAATACAAACAGCATCTAAAAAATATAATGAAATAATTATAAATGATAAATTTGGTTATCTTAACGGTAACAAATGGGAACTTGCTAATGGAACAAGTTATGCAAGAGAAATATTAAGGTTCAGCAATGATAATGAGGATGTTGCTAAAGTTTATGTTGAAATTTATGAGAATAATAATCATGAATTAATTGAATTTGATATAAATAAATTAACAAATGAAATTGTACCTAATAGTAGAAATACTTTAATTTCTAATATAGAAGGAAATGAAGTTGATAAAATAAAAGTTTATACTGAGAATATACTTAATTCAAGTGGACAAAAAATAAATGAATTAGTAACAATAAATTGTTTATCCATTGTAAATGGAGATATTCAAAGTGAATCTCAATATATAATTAGTTTTACTATAGAAAGTGAAGATGAAATTAATATTGATTTAGGCATTGGAAATGGTAATATAAATAATGGAAGTAGTAACACGGATGATGGAAGTTCAAACAATAATAATGGCTTAGAAAATAAGCCATCATCAGATGAAAGTAATATAGATGAATGGGATATTAATAAAATTTATTATAAAGGAGATATCGTTAGATATAATAATGTAATTTATAAACTTGCTTGGGAGGGAAATAAGGGCAATAATCCTGAATATGGGAATGCATGGACTATAATAACTGAAGAACCTACAGTTTGGAAAAGAACAAAAGATTACGAGGGAGCACAAAAAGTTACTCATAATGGTAAAATATACATATCACAATGGTATGCAAATGCAGGATTAGAGCCAGGAGTACAGTATGTATGGAAATTAATTGAATGATGTATAAATTAATAAAGCTATTTTTGATATAAACAATACTATAATATGCTATGGGAGGAGTATAATGAAGAAAAAAGGATCTGCATTAGTAACTATATTAATAGCTTGTACAGCTTTAATAATATTAGCAACAGCTATTTCAGTAGGTGTTACGAATACTGCTAAACTAAATAAAAGATATAGTGATGATATAGATTTAGAATTAGCTGCAAAATCAGGATTAAATATATTTAAAGAAGAGTTATTAAGTGATATTGAATCAGTAAGCAATAGTAGTGATCTACCAATTGCAGAAGTAGAAAGTGATAGTGGAATAAATAGTTTTGATAATATAACTATATTAAAAGAAATACAAAAAGATACTATTGAGAATGAAGGAACTATAACTGGATATAAATATACAGTTATAAGTACAGCAAAATATAAATCAATAGAAAATTCTATAAGTAAAACAGAAAGACAAGTTATTACTGTCAAATTAAAAAATAATGGATCAAATGGGGGAAATGATGGGGATAACGGAAATGATGAAGATAATGGAGATATAGGAGATATAATAATTGAGCCTGTTAATTTTATGAATTTTAGTGGTAAAGTAGAGGTTGCAAATACAAGTCAAAAAGATGAAGAATTAATCAACAAGATAACATCGGGAGATGAATTTAGATTAAAGGGGCAATTAGTAAATAAAGAGAAAAATGAGAATTTAAAAAATTTAAATGTATATTTAGATAGTGAAAGTATACAAAATGATATAAAATCTAATATTAATATTGACACTAGCATGCCAGATGATATAAATTCAATAGAAAAAAAAGATAATATAGATAGAATAAAAAATAAGACTAACACTGATTTTAATAATGAACGTGTAAAGTTTGAAGGAAGTATAGATTTTGCAAATGATTTAATTATTAATTTAAATGATAGTATTGTTCTTATTAATGGAAAGTTGAATGGTTATTCAAATAGTAATGTAACATTAAATCTTGAAAATAGTATATTAGTTATTAATGAAGGTATATATACAAGTGATAAATTAAATATAAACCTGAGTAATAATAGTAAGCTATATGTTAAAAACTTATCTGCAGGTAAGGATTTAAATATTAAAATGAATTCAGGAATGCTAATTGTAAAAAATGAAGCAATAGAAAGTCGAAATGGGAAAACTGAAATTTATTTAGAGAATAATAGCGTTATATATAGTGAAAATAGACTTTTTGGTCAAAATGGAGTTTATATGAAAATGAATAATAGTAGGATAGTTGTAAATGATATAGACTCTAACAATGGAGAAGTAGTCTCTAATATAGAAAATGAAAGTATAATTTATTGTAAAAATCAATTAAAGGGCAATAAGTTAGTTTCAATAAATAATGATAATAGTAACTTATTTATAGAACAGTCTAATTTAGAATGTACATCAGGAGAGATAAATATAAATATTAAAAATAAAGGTGGTGTTTTTGTAGCTAGAAGAATATATAGCCCTTACAAAAACAGCATCAGTATAGATAATAGTAATATAATTATAGGATTTAAATTACAAAATTTAAATGAGGAAGCATTAACTAGTAATAAAGAAATAGAAATTAATAGTTTAAATGGAACTTGTATAATAAACGGAAAGCTTACTGTAGCAAATGGAATTAAATCAAATTTAGAAAATAGTGTTATAATTTGTTTGGGGCAATTAAATATACATGGAGGATTAAGTAAGTTAGTAAATGTGGATAAAAGTTATATACTTACTTTAGGAAAGATAGATAAATCATATATAGTTAATTTAGAGTTAGAAAGTAAAACTAATTCAATTACTCCTGATAGTAAAAATGTAATAAATACTCTAGATAAATATTTAAAAAAATCAAGTTAAATTAATAATAAGACAAATGAAAAGCCAATATCGTTAGTTTTATATAAAACGATATTGGCTTTTTATTTATACGGTAAATCCTTTTATTTTATGTTATTAAATAAAGAAAAATATATTAATAATTAGCATGTATAAAGTGATTAAGAAAGGATAAATTTGGATATTTTAATAATATAAAATAATTATTAAAAAGGAGAGATTAAAATATGATTCTAAATTTAAAAAACAGAAAGAACGGATTTACTTTAATTGAACTCATTATAGTTATAGCAATTATAGCTATATTAGCAGCAATAGCTATTCCTAAATTCGCAGAGATTAGAAATAATGCTAATAGTAATGCAGATATAGCTAATTCTAAGCAAATACAAAGTGCAGTAGCATTAGCAATTGCAAGTGGCAAAACATCAACGGATACTGGAACTTTTATATGGGGAGAAGATAATACCGCAGGAAGTTTAAAGGGAGAAGCGTATAAGCAAATACAAAATGAAAAAATTAAGCCAAAGTTGGATAGAAGTAAAAACTTTGTGGTTAAAGTGACTTCTGGTGATATTAAGGTATATATAGCTGAGAGTACGAGTGGTGCTCTTACAGATGCAAATCAAATTTATCCAGAGCCCAATACAATTACAAATAACATTTGGTATGGTGGAAATATACCAACTTTAGCAGATAATAATTCAAACAATGTAGAAGGTATTGATTAAAATTTTAAATAAATAAATGACATTAAATTTATTAAGATTCAATGTCCTTTTTCATTCTTTGAATTTTTAAAATAAAATTTTTATAACATAAATTAATAAGTATTAAAAATATAATAGCAAGCTTCAAGCCGCCTTGCTATTATATTTAATATTTTCTTCATTTAGTTTGCAAAGAGATAAACATTGTATGACGGCGACTTGGAGCGCATGCGACGGAGCAAGGAATATAATGTTTATCTATTTTGCTATCAAGAGAAAAATTAATGATCTAAATCTCCGTTAGTTTCTATAACTTTTTTGTACCAATGGAAGCTATCCTTCTTTACTCTTTGTAAGTCTAATAGTTCATCATCAGTTCTATTTACATATACTAATCCATATCTTTTTCTAAAGCCTTGGGCAGAGCTTAAAAGATCCATAAAGGACCATGGGCAATATCCCATTAGGTCAACACCATCTTTGATTGCTAAGTCGCAAGCTTTTAAGTGTTCTCTTAAGTAGTCTATTCTATAGCTATCGTGAACTTTTCCATATTCCAATACATCTGGAGTTCCAAGTCCGTTTTCTGTTATTATTATTGGAAGATGATATCTTTGCCAGTATTCATTTAAGGCTACTCTAAGTCCAGATGGATCTATAGCTGCTCCGTATTCTGTTGCAGTTAGGTTAGGATTCATAGTCATTTTAAATAGGCCATAAATATCAAAGTCAACAGTACCTTCTCTAAGTCCAAAAGGATGATCTTCATCAGCTGGAAGATAAGAAGCACAGTTAGTTCTATAGTAATTAATAGCTATAAAATCTATTTTTGCTTTCTTTAATATTTCCTTATCACTTTCTTCTGTATAAGGCATTATATTTCTCTTCTTTAGGTATTCCATATAATATCCTGGATATTCTCCATAGTAGTGCATATCTAGCATATAATACACTTTAAAGTTATCATTCATTCTAGCAGCAAATACATCCTCTGGTTTAGTTGTTAAAGGATATGTAACAGATGAAGAAACAGCAGGACCTATTTTAGCATCAGGAATCATTTCGTGACATGCATTAACAGCTAAAGCATGAGCTAAGCATAGATTATAATCCATTTGAGCACGCATCTTATCTATTTTCCATTTATCTGTTTCATCATAAATATTGATTCTTTCTTCAACTCTAACAATTAGATTATGTTCATTATGAGGTTGCCAATATTTAACCTTATTTCCGTATTCCTTAAAACAAATCTTAGCATATCTTTCAAAGGCATATACTGTTTCTCTACCTTCCCAACCATTATATTTTTCTACTAAAGCAAATGGTAAATCAAAGTGATATAAAGTTACAAAAGGTTCTATATCATATTCAAGTAGCTTATCTATAACCTTATGATAAAAATCTATTCCTTTTTGATTTATCTCTCCATCACCATCAGGAATTATTCTAGCCCAAGAAAGTGAAAATCTATAAGTTTTCATTCCAAGTTCCTTCATAAGCTTTATATCTTCTTCATAATTATGGTAAAAGTCAGAAGCTACCTTAGTATCTGCTTGCAAATGAGATTTCTTAAAAGAATTATAATCTGCAACAGTTAGCTTTTTACCATCCTCATCCCAAGCACCTTCAATTTGAAATGCAGAAGAAGAAGCTCCCCACATAAAATCCTTCGGAAAATTTGTATTCATATAATTGTCAATCCTTTCATTTCCTTATTATTTTAAGAAATTATAAAAATTTTACCCTGAGAATAATACTTTTATAATTTCTAACATTTAGTTTGTATTAGTTTGTAAGTTTTAAAGTAATCATAGCAAGGTGACTTGGAGCGAATGCGACGGAACCTGGATATGATACTTTAACACTTACTTACATCTTCAAAACCAATTATATATGTTAATATAGCTGAACCAAAGAAGGCAATAGCACATCCAATTAAGTAACTAATAAATCCTTTTGCACCAGCTGAAGCATATACAGGAATAGTTAAGACACCTTGATTTGCAAAGGCATTACCAAATGCTCCTCCAAATCCCATAATTCCTCCACCAATTGCACCACAGATTACAGCACAAATCATTGGTTTCTTTAATCTAAGGTTTGCTCCATAAATAGCAGGCTCTGTTATTCCAAATAAAGCTGTTATAGAAGCTGATAGAGAAATTGTTTTTAAGTTATCATTTTTAGTTCTAAAAAATACTCCTAAAGCAGCACCAGCTTGTGAAAAGTTAGCAGCACCAGCAAAGGCAAGTAAGTTTTGTCTTCCCATTTGAGCTACATCATTTATTCCTATTGGAACTAAAGCTCTATGAGCACCAAAGATAACTAACACACACCATAATCCACCAACAAATGCACCACAAAGAGTAGGGCTTAGCTCATAAATAGATGTATATATGAAGCTAATAGCATTACCTATGTAAATTCCAATTGGTCCAAATAAGAATAATGTTGCAGGAAGCATTATAATTAATGAGAAAGTAGGTACCATTATTATTTTAATTACTTCAGGTATATATTTTTCAAGGAATCTTTCAATATAAGATAAAACCCATATAGTTATTATTATTGGAATTACTGATGATGTATATCCAGCTTTAGTTACAGGTAATCCTAAAAAGTTAACAGCCTCAGTTCCTGTCATAAGAGCTGTAAACGCTGGGTAACAAAGGGTAGCTCCAATAACCATAGAAATTATTTTGTTAGATTTAAAAACTTTTGCAGAAGTATATCCTAAAATAATAGGCATAAAGTAGAAGATTGCATCTGCCATTGAGTTTAAAATAATATAACTTTGAGATGTTTTAATATCAATATTATGTTTGCTTGAATAATACATTGCAACTATTGATAAAATTCCTTTAATCATACCAGAACCAGCTATTGCAGGTATAGTTGGTGTGAAAATTCCAGCTATTGTAGATAGTATTTTGTTAAATATATTTTCCTTTAAAGGTTTATCATTATTACTATTATCCATAGAAATTGTAGGAACTAATTTAATTAGTTCATCATAAACCTTAGTTACTTTATTTCCAATAACTATTTGAAGTTGTCCCATGTTTTCAACAACTGTTATTACACTTTCTATATTTTTTAAATTTTCAACATTTACTTTAGACATATCATTAATTTTAAGTCTAAGTCTTGTCATACAGTGAGTTAATTCATTAATATTCTCAGCACCACCTAAGTTAAAGAGAATATCATTTGCTATTTCTTTATAATTCATTTTTGTCCTCCATTAAAATTATCAATTAATAATTAATATCTATTAAAAAATACTATACATAAAATAATTGAGAAAATCAATAAAATATGTTATTTAAGAGTTAATTTACTTAGTATTTAAGAGGATAATTTTAAGGTGATAAAATACTTGAAATATAAGTTGCAAAATTATTGACAAGCTTAGGGGGGAGTTATATAATATCTATAAATTAAAAGTAGTTTTATAAAATAACTCGTATATACTTTGAATATGGCAAAGAGTTTCTACCGGAAACCTTAAATTTCCGACTATGAGTGATTTTGGTATACTATAACTATATAAATTATTATGTAGGGATAGGCATATTAACTTCACTTAGAAGATTAGTATGTCTTTTTTTATACAAAAAAATAGTTTTGAAAATGAAGCAAATAATTCATTTTTATAATAAAGTGAAAGAAAATAATTATTTTAAGGAGGAAGAATGATGGCAACAATTATTAAGACTGCTTATACTTTTGACGATGTATTATTAGTACCAAATAGATCAGAAGTTTTACCTAATGAAGTTAGTTTAAGAACTAAATTAACTAAGAAGATTTTTTTAAATATTCCATTAATGAGTGCAAGTATGGATACAGTAACTGAATCTAAGATGGCTATTGCCATGGCTAGAGAAGGTGGAATTGGGATTATACATAAGAATATGTCTATAGAAGAGCAAGCAAAAGAAGTAGATAGAGTTAAAAGACAGGAAAATGGAGTAATAACAGATCCTATATTTTTATCTGAAGAGCATACAGTAAGACAAGCTCAAGAACTTATGGCTCAATATAGAATATCTGGTGTTCCAATAACTAGAGGCACTAAGTTAGTTGGAATAATAACTAATAGAGATATAGTATTTGAAACTAATTATGATAGATTAATCTCAGAAGTTATGACTAAGAGTCCACTTATAACATCACATGAAGGAACAACTTTAGAAGAGGCTCTTGAAATATTAAAGAAACATAAAATCGAAAAGTTGCCATTAGTAGATAGTGAAAATAACTTAAAAGGATTAATAACTATTAAAGATATAGAAAAAGTAAAAGCTTTCCCAAATGCAGCGAAGGATTCAAAAGGAAGATTATTATGTGGAGCATCAGTTGGTATTACTAAGGATATGATGGAAAGAGTAGATGCCTTAGTTAAAGCAAGTGTTGATGTTATTACATTAGATACAGCACATGGACATTCAAAAGGTGTTATGGATGCAGTAAGAAAAATAAAAGATAAATATCCAGATCTTCAAATTATAGCTGGAAATGTTGCAACTGCTGAAGCAACTAGAGACTTAATTGAAGCTGGGGCGGATTGTGTTAAAGTTGGTATTGGACCTGGATCAATTTGTACAACTAGAATAGTTGCAGGTGTAGGGGTACCTCAACTAACAGCAGTTATGGATTGCGCAGAAGAAGGAAGAAAATATGGTGTTCCTGTAATTGCTGATGGTGGATTAAAATACTCAGGGGATATAGTTAAAGCATTAGCAGGTGGAGCATCAGTAGCTATGATGGGATCGATGTTTGCAGGATGCGAAGAAGCACCAGGAGCAATGGAAGTATATCAAGGAAGAAGTTATAAAGTATATAGAGGTATGGGTTCACTTGGAGCTATGGAAAAAGGATCAAGTGATAGATACTTCCAAAATGGAACTAAAAAATTCGTACCAGAAGGTATTGAAGGAAGAGTTGCATACAAAGGACACGTAGCAGATACAATATACCAATTACTAGGTGGAATAAGATCAGGAATGGGATATCTAGGAGCAGCAAATTTAGATAGCCTATATGAAAATGCTAAATTCGTAGTTCAAACAGCATCAGGAATAAAAGAAAGCCATCCACATGATGTTCAAATAACTAAAGAAGCACCTAACTATAGTAAGTAACTAGCGTTACTTACTATAATGAAAAATGTAGAATGAAGAATGTAGAATTTAGGAGAAAACTCCTGACGGAGTTTTTTTAAAATTAATTTATTTTTAGTAATTTGGAACAAATTACATCAATAATTTTTAATTTTTAATTCTTCATTCTTAATTTAAGTCGGTGGACAATAATATAATAATAAGTTAGAATATTTTTGAAAAGAAAAATTTGGGGTTGGAGGTAACCTATGAATAAAGAGTTAGTTTTAGTAATTGACTTTGGTGGTCAGTATAATCAATTAATAGCTAGAAGAGTTAGAGAGTGTGGGGTTTATTGTGAAGTTCATCCGTATACTTTAAGTGTGGATGAAATAAAGGAAATGAATCCAAAGGGTATAATATTTACAGGGGGACCAAATAGTGTTTATGGAGAAGATTCTCCTTTATGTGAAAAAGCATTATTTGAAGCTGGTATACCTATACTTGGAATATGCTATGGTTCACAATTAATGGCTCATATGCTTGGAGGAAAAGTTGCAACTGCACCTGTAAGTGAATATGGAAAGACAAAGGTTGATGTAAATGTAGATTCTAAGATTTTTGAAAATGTATCTGAATCTACTATTTGTTGGATGAGTCATACAGATTACATAGAAAGAGCACCAGAAGGCTTTAAGGTAGTGGCTAACACTCCAGTATGTCCAGTAGCTGCTATGGAATGTGAAGAAAAGAATTTATATGCAGTTCAATTCCATCCAGAGGTTATGCATACACAAGAAGGAACAAAGATGATATCAAACTTCTTATATAATGTTTGTAAGTGTTCTGGAGACTGGAAGATGGATTCATTTGTAGAAAAAACAATTGAAGAAGTTCGTCAAAAAGTTGGAAATGGAAAAGTGTTATGTGCATTATCAGGTGGAGTTGATTCATCAGTTGCAGCAGTATTACTTTCAAAAGCTGTTGGAAGCCAATTAACATGTGTATTTGTTGATCATGGGTTACTACGTAAAAATGAAGGGGATGAAGTTGAAGAAGTATTTGGACCAAATGGACAATATGACTTAAACTTTATAAGAGTAAATGCTCAAGAAAGATTCTACGAAAAATTAAAGGGAGTAGAAGATCCAGAAACTAAGAGAAAAATCATAGGTGAAGAATTTATTAGAGTATTCGAAGAAGAAGCTAAGAAAATTGGAACTGTAGATTTCTTAGTGCAAGGAACTATTTATCCAGATGTAATTGAAAGTGGACTTGGAAAATCAGCAGTTATAAAATCACACCATAATGTTGGAGGACTTCCAGACTATGTTGATTTTAAAGAAATAATAGAACCACTTAGATTATTATTCAAGGATGAAGTTCGTAAAGCAGGTTTAGAACTTGGAATACCTGAAAAATTAGTTTTCAGACAACCATTCCCAGGACCAGGTCTTGGAATTCGTATAATAGGTGAAGTAACAGCTGAAAAAGTTAAAATAGTTCAAGAAGCAGATGCAATTTACAGAGAAGAAATTGCAAAGGCTGGAATTGATAAGAGTATTGGACAATACTTTGCAGCTCTTACAAACATGAGATCAGTAGGAGTTATGGGAGATGAAAGAACTTATGATTATGCTATAGCACTTCGTGCAGTAACTACAAGCGATTTCATGACAGCAGAATCAGCTGATCTTCCATGGGAAGTACTAGGAAAAGTAACAACTAGAATAGTAAATGAAGTTAAAGGGGTTAACCGTGTATTATATGATTGCACAGGAAAACCACCAGCAACTATAGAATTTGAATAAAAAATATAGCCCAAAAGCCATTAAGGTTTTTGGGCATTTTTTTTTTATTTCTCTTCATATTTAGTAACTAAATTAAGGTAGATTTAATATTATATATTATGTAACAAAAGAGGAGGAATTCAAGATATGTATAATTGTGAAACACAAAAACACGTTCACGAATTTGTTGGAAGTGTAAAGTTAGCAGAACTTGGTAGTGATGATGTTCATAACCATCGTTTTGCAGGAGTTACAGGAGAAGCTAGACCATGGAAGGGAAGCCATGTGCACCTTATAAAAACTAAAACAGATTTCTTCAATGATCATTATCATGAAATAGAGGTATTTACAGGACCTGCAATACCAGTAGGTAATAAGAGACACGTTCACTTTGTTTATGCTTGTACAAAGGAAAGAGATGGTCATAAGCATATGTTTATAGTTGCAACTTTAATAGAAAATCCTATTGGAGAAGTTGAATATTGCCCAACCTATTAATAGTATTATGAAAAATATAGATGGAACTATTTTTATAGTTTCATCTTTTTATTGTTTTAGCAATAGGATTTTTAAATTAGTATTATTAATATTGAATACTAATTAAATAAAAAATTTTCTGTACACTTGTATGTTTTGAAATATTGATAGAAATATTATTCATAAAATACATGTATAGTACATATATTTAATTTAAAATGCAAGAAATGGTTTGACAACTTGCAAAATATGTAGTATTTTATATATAAGAATAATTTAAGTATAAATTATAGCATACAGGGATTATAGACAGATAATGAAAAGAGGAATATAAATGAGCTTAAATTTAGATGTATTTCAAACAATGGCATTAGCAACTATTGTATTTTATTTTGGAGATTATGTAAAAAGAAAGATAAAGATTTTAGAAAGATATTGTATACCTTCAGCAGTTGTAGGAGGAATGATATTTTCTGTAATAGTACTTATATTGAATTTAACAAATATATTAAAAATAAATTTAGATACTTCATTACAATCTATTCTTATGACTATATTTTTTACAAGTATAGGATATACGGCAAGCTTAAAGGTTTTAAAAACTGGTGGGAAAAAAGTTCTAGTATTTTTAGGACTTTCAGTAGGATTAGTTATAGCACAAGATATAATTGGAGTAATAATAGCTAAGTTTTTTGGAATTAATCCTCTTTTAGGATTAGCAACAGGTTCAATTCCATTAGTTGGTGGACATGGTACAGCAGGTTCTTTTGGTCCATTACTAGAAGAGGTTGGAGTATCAGCTGCTACAACAGTTTCCTTTGCATCAGCAACGTTTGGATTAATAATGGGAAGTATATTAGGAGGATTTATTGCAGAAAGCTTAATAGAAAAGAATAAAATAGATACTTCTATATATAAAATAGATAAAAATCATGAAGTTAATAATGAGAATAATAACTCTACTAATATAAATTATAATAGTATTATAAAAGCACTTTCATTAATTTTTATTACTATGGGAATTGGATCAATTATAACTATATTTATACAATCAATAGGATTAACCTTCCCATCGTATATAGGTTCAATGATTACAGCAGCAGTAATAAAAAATATAATGGATTTTAAAAATCATAAAATTGAAGATGAAAGTATTGAGGTTATAGGTAATATAAGTCTTGTTTTCTATTTATCTTTAGCATTAATGGGATTAAAATTATGGGAATTATTTGATTTAGCATTACCTATGATAGTTATGTTAATTATACAAACAATAATAATGTTTATATTTGGATACTTTATTGTGTTTAAGATAATGGGAAAAAATTACGAAGCAGCAGTTTTCTCAAGTGCTATGTGTGGATTTGGAATGGGATCAACTGCAAATTCAATTGCAAATATGGATGCTTTAACAAGTAAATATGGCTTTATTAAAACACCGTATATAGTTGTACCAATAGTTGGAGGATTATTTATTGATTTTATAAATTCAGGAGTAATAACTTTATTTATAAATATGTTTAAATGAGAATAAAAAATTATTAAGAATAAACCCTACATAGTAGATATAATGAAATCTACTATGTAGGGTTTATTTTAAAATTTATAAATTCATTATAAGAAGATAAAGTATTATATTTCTCCTTTAATAAATTAATTTTATTATTATAAGTTTCATTTAATTCAAAATTCATATCAATAAAGTAATCATATTTTTCGATGACTTTATTAACTATGCAAGTATCTATTTCACAATTGTTAGCACAATTACGTAGAATCTCTATTGTTTTTTCTTTTGAATATCCATTTTTATAGCTTCTCTTTTGAGTTAATGCAGCAAAAATATCTGCAACACTAACTAATCTTTCTTGGAAGGATAAGTCAGAAATTCCTTTTGGATATCCTTGTCCATTAAGTTTTTCATGATGATTTGAAGCTATTTTTAATATTTTTTCATTCTTTAAATTAGAAAGAATTTCATAAGTATATTCAACATGTTTTTTCATAACCTCAAACTCTTCAGGAGTTAGAGAACTAGGCTTTTTTAAAATTGAATCAGGAATAGCTAGTTTTCCTATATCATGTAATAAACTACCTACACGAATTTCAAAAATATCAGGTAAATCAAATTCTTTAGCAAGTAATACACTAAATAAGGAAACTGTTTGAGAGTGCATAGTAGTTATTTCACATTTAAAATCTAGTACAAAAGCCATTGCTTCAACAAGGGTAACAAAATCAGTATTATTAATTAAAATTTCATCACCATAATCAGCAAGATATTCTAAGTAAGATTTATCTAATAGTTTTTTTAAAATTTCATCACCATAATTAGATAAAAATATATCTAAATATATTGGATTATATAAATCCTTTCTAGAGAGTAAAAATTCACGAATTTTATCTATAGTTATATCATTATCAGTAAGCTTAAATATAGAAATATCATCAGCTATTTTTAAAATATTGCTTTCTATTGGAATTTCTATATTATTAATTATATTTTTTGAGTTAAAAGGTTCATGATGATATAAAATATATTTGCTAAAATTATTACAGGGCATGAAAGTATCAAAAAATACATATCCATATATACAATGAGCATGATATTCTACAGTGTCGAATTTTTTTAAAGAATCTAAAAGATTTGTTCTAGAAGCTGCGATATCATGTAAATAAGCTGCAACCATAATATCCTTTTTCTTTATTTCATCAATTGATAAAGCATTACATATTGACAATGTTAAGAAAGCAACTTCTTTAGAATGAACTATTATATTATTATCAAATTTACTATAAGCAGAAACAAATGTACTTAGTATATTTTTTAATTTTGTATTCCTATCCATATATAAGACTAAAACTCCTTGTATTTAAAAATGGTCAATGCCATTATTATATAACAAAATTATCAATAACACATTAAAATTCACATAAATTTAAGCAAAATATTTAAGTAAAAGCATTAATTTAATTTTTTTATAGCTGTTAAAAATAAAATTAATATATTAAAAATTGTATAAATATGTTATAATAACAAGGAAAATTTGGATATTTTAATATATTGTTAATGTATTAAAAAAGTACAAAATTTGTTTTTAATATATTAATTGTATATATGTGTATATTTGTATTTTTATTAAGTTAGAATTTACT
>NZ_JACSQZ010000053.1 GCF_014836325.1 Clostridium gallinarum | reverse complement strand
AAATAATATATTTAAATTATATTAGATAATTATATAAAATTAAAGACTGCTGACACTTTGTCAGCAGTCTGAAAAAATAATGGGCTTTTAATAGCCCATTATTTTTATTTTGCATATTTAACTATAATATCTCTTAATGTATTCACAACTTCATTTCCAGCTTTATCATTATAGTATTTTGCAAATCTTTCATCTGCAACGTACATTTCAGCTAAACCAATATGAGCCTCCTTAGAATAACTTGGCCAAGTAAAACTAAGCCATTTTTTATGATTTTCATAAACTTCCCTAGCAGCCTCTGACTCCATATCTTGAGTTTCATAAACTTCTAATAATCTATTGAAAAGTCTCTCTTCTGTTCTATTCATTTCATTAAATTCTTCTTCTGTCATATTTAAGAATTTCTTATTAGAGTCATCAACAGTTTTTTCACCGTATTTATTCCTAATTTCTTTACCATATTTTTCTTCGTTTCTCTTTAATTTTTCTTTTTTTAAGCCTTCAAACTTTTCCTTATTAGACATATTAAACTCCCCCTTATTATGTTCTATTGTTTTTTCTACAGTTAAAATTATTTTATCAAGCTCATTTCTTTTTAATATAAGATTTTTATGATGTTCAATTAATGCTCTATAAATATCAAAATTAGGATTCGTTATTATATTATGAATATCCTCAAGCTTAATATCTATAGATCTATACAGTAAAATTTGTTGTAATATATCAACTTCCTTTTCTCCATATATCCTATATCCCGAGGAGCTAATTCTACAAGGTTTCAAAAGACCAATTTCATCATAATATCTAAGAGTCCTAGTACTTACACCAGCAATTTCAGCTAGCTTCTTAATAGTATATTCCATTCTTATCTTTATTCCTCCTTATAAAACAATAATAATCCTTTACGTAACGTTAATGTCAATGACTATATTTAGTATTTATATTTGATTAAAATAATATTATATTTAATTTAAAATCATATATACACTAGTATTTAATAGTGTTATAATAAAAATCCGATTATTGTTATATACTTAAAATATAAAATATTTAATTATTATGAAAGTGTCAGGTGAGATTTATGATTGATGCAAAATTATTAGTAGAAAAGGCTTATGAAGCTCAAAAATTTGCTTATACTCCTTACTCTAACTTTAATGTTGGTGCAGCATTGCTTGGTACAAATGGAAAAATATACTTAGGTTGTAATATAGAAAATGCAGCTTTTACACCGACTAACTGTGCTGAAAGAACTGCTTTTTTCAAAGCTGTATCTGAAGGACAACACGAATTCCTTGCAATTGCAATAGTAGGAAATAAAGCTGATGCAAAAGAAACAGAATACTGTGCTCCTTGTGGAGTATGTAGACAGGTAATTGCTGAATTCTGTGACCCTAAAAATTTTAAAATTTATCTAGCAAAAAACAAAGATGAATTCAAAGAATATACATTAGAAGAGCTTTTACCACTTGGATTTACTGGTAAAGATTTAGATTAAAAAATATATTTTTTTATTAAATATTAAAAGCAGAGCTACCATTTAGGTTGCTCTGCTTTTTTATATACTAAATACAAAATTAATATTATTATTTAAATACTTCTGGATAAAATGCTTGAGCTAATTTTTCTAGGCAATCGAAAGTTCTATATCCATACCCCATAAGTTCTGTATATTCAACAGAAATAATATCATTATTTTTTATTGCCTCAACATTTTGAAGAGTTGGTTCAGCTAATATTTTATCTACAGCATTCCCATCTACAGCAGCATTTTTATTTGCTGTAACATAAACAATATGATCAGGATTAGTAGATATTATATTTTCTAAAGAAACAGACCCACCTTTTTCAATAACATTATCAGCATTTAAAATATTTAACATTTCTTTTTGTAGTGAAGCATTAGCACCATAGGCGGTAAATGACTCACCACTATAATTAACTATAAGCATAACCTTTTTTCTTTCACTACTTTTAGGAACCTTTGATTCAATATAGTCTAAAGTAGATTGTAGTGAGTCTGCTAATTTATTTGCTTTATCTTGAACATCAAATATAACTCCTACATTTCTAACATCTTGAATAATAGTATCTAAAGCTATATCCGTATTCATTTTACTTGCTAATTGTACATAAGTATTAATTCCAACTTCATTTAAACTTGCTATTGTACCATATCTATCATCCTTAAACGAAGCAGCTCTTCCTATAACTAAATCTGCCCCTGAGCCAACAACAACTTCTTTAGCAACATCTCCTTTATTAGCTATTGCTGGTATAGATTCATAATCAGATTTTAAATCTTCCGGCATAGGAGTATCTAAATCCCCAGTTCCAATTATAAAGTCTTTTAATCCTAGTTTTAAAAGCAATTCTGTTGAAGTTTGATTATTTGTAATAACCTTTTTGGGAGCTTCATTAAATGTTTGAGTATAAATATTTCCTTCAGAATCAAAAGCATCAAAGGTTACAGGATAGCTTGTTTTATTATTGGATACCTCTGTAGAGTTAGTCGCTCCCTCTTGCTTTGAAGATAAGTCAGTATCATTAGTTTTATTACCACACCCAACAAAAACTGTTGCTGTTAATGCTAATGATGTAATTAAAAATAAGGTTTTTTTATTCATATTAATTCTCCTCTCAATTTAAAAATTTAAATTTATTATATCTATATTAATTTTCATTAATTATAACGCTGGTGGTAAGTATTCAATTGAAAGTTTATTAGTAAGTGGATTCATATAAACATTAGAATCAACATCATAAACTTCTTTTATCATTTCTTTTGTTATAACTTCATTTGGAGTGCCTTTACATACAATATTTCCATCCTTTAAGACATAAATCTCATCACAAAATTGAGAAGCTAATGTTAAGTCATGTAATGCTGCCAAAACACATATATTTAAATTTTTAACTATCGACATAACTTCTAATTGATACTTTATATCTAGATGATTAGTAGGTTCATCTAAAATTAATATTTTAGGCTTTTGAGCTATAGCTCTAGCTAAGATAACTCTTTGTTTTTCACCTCCAGATAATAAACTAAAGCTCTTTTGAACAAAATCTATCATTCCAACTTGATATAAAGCCTTAAGGGCTATATCATAATCATCCTTGTTATCCTGTTCCAATAATCCCTTGTAAGGTGCTCTTCCCATTAATACTATATCTATAACTTTAAAATCAAAGTTAATATTATTAAATTGGCTAACTACACCAAGTGTTTTAGCAAGAGATTTTTTACTATAACTTTTAATATCTTTATCAGTTATAAAAACATCTCCAAAGCTTGGTTTTATTACACCATATATCGCTTTTAGTAATGTTGATTTACCACTGCCATTTGGACCTATTAAACCAATAAATTTATTATTTGTAACAGCTAAATCAATACCTTTTACAATTTCCTTTTTAGATAAAGTAACTTTTAATTCTTTAACTTTTAAATCCATTTAAATCACCTACTTATCTCCGTACCCGAATCCCTTCCTTAATAAAATATAAACAAAGAATGGCGCCCCAACTAAACCAGTAATAATCCCAATAGATAATTCTGCATTAGGTATAGTAATTCTTGCAAAAACATCAGCCCAAATTAAGAATATAGATCCTAAAAGTATTGATGTAGGTACTAGTTTTTTATGATCAGACCCAACTATGGACCTTGAAATATGAGGAATTATTAAACCTACAAAACCAATGATTCCGCAGTTAGCTACTAGAATACCTGTTAATAATGAAGTGATTATCATATAAAATCTTCTATAAAAATTTAAATTAAGCCCTAAAGTTATTGAAGCTTCATCACCCATTAACATTAAGTTTAAAGTTCTTCCTTGTGTTAGAAAGAATAAACAACATATTATTACAACTAAAACTACAAACCCTATATTTTGCCACTTAGCAGTTGCTAGAGAACCCATTGTCCAAAACTTTACGCTCTGCATACCTTCAGCATCACTAGCAATAGAAATTATAAAATTAGATAAAGAGTTGCATAAGGCACTAACAACAGTTCCTGAAAGGACTAATTTAGCAGATGACATTTTGCTTCCTATTGATGACAATGCCAATACTAAAATAGATGATCCTAGCGCTCCTAAAAATGCCCAAAGAGAAATACCACTTATAGAAAAAATACTAAAAGTCCCTATTCCTAGCATTATAGAGAAGGTTGCTCCTAGTGATGCACCTGATGAAATTCCTAAAATATATGGTTCTGCTAATGGATTTTGAACTGTTGCTTGCATTACAGTACCACATATGGCAAGTCCAGCTCCTACAGCTATTGCAAGTAAAACCCTAGGCATTCTAATTAGCCAAATAACATTGTAAGTTGATAGATTAGCTACTTCAGATGGATCTCCTAAGGATAGTCCAAATAATTTATTTAATATTATGCTATATGATACAGATGGCTTTATCCTAAGTGATCCAAGAGACACTGATAAAATCACAGAAACAATTAGGAGTAAAATTAAACCCAATATAAATAAATTATAGGATTTTTTTAGTTTCTTACTTTTCTCATAAGAAGTATTCAAAATATCTTGCATATTAACATCCTTTCTTGAACAATTACTAAAAATAATGTATACTACTTCCATAGAACCAATTGATAATAATTATCATTTCCACTAAGTATTATAATACAGAAAAAATATCAATAGAATAAACTAAAATAAAAACATGGACAATTATTTAAATTTTAGTTATGTATTTGAAAGGAGCTTATCTACTTGAAAAATGTAAAAAAAAGTGACTTGATAGAAGAGTTTAGAAATAATACTTTTGAAGTTTTTAGAATAGAAAGATTCATTAAGAACTCTATCTATGTAAAAAATAGTTATATTACTAATCAATCTGCATTTATTTTTCCTATAAAAGGACGAGCTAAAATAGAGTTTGACAATGAAGCCTTTATTGCTGAACCTGGAAAAGTAATCCACGGTTGTAAAAATAAAAATATATCCTTCAGTGTTTTAGGAGATAGTGATTTTGAGCATATAAATATTTATTACATTGCAGATGAACACATTAATCCTAATTCGTATATGAATTCAACTTTTGAATTTAATACAAATAATTACAATGAAATATTAAAATCCTTAGATGAACTTATAAAAATATCTTCGAAACAAAAATTAACATCAAAAGTAAAACTTCAAATACAAACTACATTATTTTTAAGAGAGCTTTTTACTGATTATAATTATAAAGAAGAGTTACCTGAAAAAGATTTTACATTAGAGATAAGTAAGTTTATTTCAGAGCACTATATGGATGAAATAACATTAAGTTCACTTTCAGAAAGATATGGAGAAAAATCTAATAGAATATCTTATTTATTTAATAAATATTTAAATATACGTCCTATAGATTATTTAATCAAATATAGAATGGCTGTAGCTTATCAGCTACTAAATGAAGGTCTTTCTGTTAAAGAAGTTTCTAAAAAAATTGGTTATAATGATGAATTTTATTTTAGTAGACTATTCAAAAAAAGTTTTGGAGTTACTCCAAGTAAATTAAAGAAGGGATAGAAAAGATGAAAGGAAGAATCTTAAAAATAACAGCTTTTGTTAGAGAAATCTTTATTTATTTACCAAATGGATATGATAAATCAAATAAAAATTATCCAGTAATTTATGCCCATGATGGAGATAAGTTTATAGAATTTTTAGGTAAAATAATTGATGAAATAGAAGAAGGCTTTGAAAATAACGTCTTAGAGGAACATATTATAGTCGGTGTTACTCCAATTGATAGGCTAAATGAATACACCCCATGGCCTGCAAAGGCTAATCATGAAAAATTTCATGATTTTGATGGAAAGGGTGATGATTACTTAGATTTTTTAATTAAGGATTTGCAGCCCTACATTGAAAAAGAATTCAAAGTAAAAAGTAATAAAAGTGATAGAAAAATTATTGGTCACTCACTTGGAGCTTTAATTTCTTTATATTCAGCTTTTAGAAATAATAATTATAGTAAAATAGCTAGTATGTGTGCTTCTCAATGGTATATTAATTGGATTCAATTTATTGAAAAAGAAAATTTAATCAACGATGATTTTAAACTTCTTATTATTGCTGGAAAAAAAGAAGGTCAAGGCAAATCAACGCTTCAAAAAGATATGCCAAAATTCTCTAAGCTATCTTACGAAATATTCAAAAATCGTATTGGAGAACAAAATGTTGATATAGTGTGGGATGATTATGGTCATCATGAAAATATATTAAACAGATATAAAATCGCCTTAGAATTTCTCCTTAAAAGGAATTAAATTTTTTAATTACGCTACAATACAAATAAAACTCAAAAAGTAAGATGTTTATATATCATCTTACTTTTTCATTATAAATTCTATCATTTTACTTTTATTTTCTTCTAATTGTTTAATTCTATTTACATTTGCTCCAGATGGATGTGGAAATCCAATTAATATTCTACCTTTAACTATAAGCTCTTCCTTTTCTAATTTTATTAAGACCTCTTCTACAGCTTTTCCTAAAGGTATTAATAATACTTCATCTTTATTTTCTAAGCTATCATATTCATTTAAGAAATTATTGTATACATACTTCATTAAAAATTCACTTTTAATCAATTTAGGAGTATGTCCAGAATAATTTTGTTTATTAATAAATGTAGAATATGGTATTAACGAAACAGTATGTAATATATCATCCCTACTTCCAAATAAATCATTACAGCTATTTATTTCTAAAACCTTATTTAGTTCTATTTCATCTAGCATATTTATAATATTTTTTCTAATTATACCACTAAACCTTCCAGCCTCTTTACATTTGTATTGAATTTCTTCAATACTATAACCTTCTTCTAGATATTTTCTAGCAGTTGCCATAGCAGTACTCATTTGTTGAAAGCCTGGAGTAATACCAACTATAAATACCTTAGCATTTTTATTTATATATTCATTATGCGGAGCATAGTAAACTTCTATACTTTCATCTTTATCAACTAAAAAATTATTTATCAATAACTCTTCCTTATTATATTTATCTTTTAATGGTAAGTTTAATATTTTGTCTTTATAATCATATAATGTTTTCTTCATAAAATCCTCCAAACCCTTATAAAAAATAACATACTAGAGTTTATCGTAAGAGTATTATTTAGCACTTATATTAATATTCTCTAATATTGCTGAAGCTATAGATTTAGCTAATAGTTTTTGATTTTCCTTATTGCTTAAGTATAATCTATCATTATAACTACTCATAAATCCAAACTCAATTAATACTGAAGGTATGTTACTCTCTCTAATTATATATAATGATTCACTACCATCTAACATAGGACGACATTCAGTATAATCTAAACTAATTAGATTTTCTTCTATAGCTTCTCCCAATTCTAAACTTTTATTATCATTATAATCTGTCCAGACCTCAAATCCATACACTTCTTCATAACCATAAGTATAATCATCATAATCATTTATATGAAAAGATATAAAATACTCTGCATTAATTGAATTAGCTATCTCTACTCTATTTTTTAAATCTTCTTTTTCATCATCTCCTAAGGATATATCATAACTTCTCGTATAAATAACTTCAATATCATTTTCCTCTAGTATTTCACCTACCATATTAGAAATACTTAAAACTATATCTTTTTCATAAATATCTCCATAAGTTGCTCCTGTATCATATCCTCCATGACCTGGATCAAGTATAACCTTTGTTTTCCCTGAATCAATTACTTCTTCAATAACTCTTTTATTTTTACTTGCTGTTATTTCTTTATTTAAGTATGATTTAATTGCTTTATTTGCAATTAATATTAATATAATCATAGTTATAATTATTTTTATTTTTTTATACAATCTTTTCTTTTTTCTTCTCTTTCGTAATTCCTTAACATTATACATTACACTTTCTCCTAAAATAATAATAAAAGATTCATGCAATATTCTAATTTAATAACCTTAAGTAATTCTTAAATTCTCTCATAAAATAAATTAAGTAACTTTTATCAGTACCTATTTATTTTATTATGTATTATAATGAAATTATATATTGATAAAAACACTTAAGTTAGAGGGTATAAGAAATGTATGAGAATTTATATAATGAATTATTAAATAATCTTAATGACGGAAATAAATGTGTACTAATTACATATTTAAAATTTAATGAAAATAAACTAGGAGATATCGAAGATAAATTTTTCTTAACCGAAGAAAATATAATAAAAAAAGATAAGAATCTAGATAATGATATTTACGAAAAAATTAATGATTCTATTTCAAATGGTAAAATAGACATTACATATATTGATGATAATAAAGCCATTCTTATAGAACCATTCTTTCCTAAACCACGTTTATTTGTCTTTGGTGGTGGGCATATAGCCAAGCCTCTAGTTGAGTTTGCTTCTAAAGTTGGTTTTTCTATTACCGTTATAGATGATAGACCTTACTTTGCAAATTCTACTCGCTTTCCAGCTGCTGAAAAAGTAATCTGTGAAGATTTCCAAAAATCATTTAATCTTATTAACTTTAAAAAATCAGACTTTGTTGTTATTATTACAAGGGGTCATAGACACGATAAATTAGTTTTAAGTAATGTTATTAAGAATAATCTTAGCTATATTGGAATGATAGGATCTAGAAGAAGAGTAAGAGGTATGATGGAAGAACTAATTTCTGAAGGTTATTCACATGAAGCTCTAAGTAAAGTTAATTCACCTATAGGTTTAGATATTGGAGCTATTACACCTGAAGAAATTTCAATTTCCATAGTTTCTGAGCTTATTAGCTTTAAAAATAAAAGAAATAGCAATTCTAAAAAGTTTGCATATCCCGAATTTGATAAAGAATTATTTTTAGAAATATCCAAGGAACCAGCTATTCCTAGAGCTATACTTACTATTGTTTCATCTAAAGGTTCTGTTCCTAGAAAACCTGGTGCTAAAATGGTAAGCTATTTTACTGGACAAACACTCGGAAGTATAGGTGGTGGTTGTAGCGAATCTGATGTATTAACAACAGCTAGAGGTATTATGAGGGATAAAGGCTTTTTAATTCAAAAAGTTGATATGACTGGTGATGTTGCAGAATCTCTTGGTATGGTATGCGGCGGAACTATGGATGTAATTATTGAAGTGTTTTAGTATTTACTTTTTATTCATTTGAATGTTTGCTAATTATTTACACTAAATAGGTTATAATATAATATGTAAACATAATTATTTTTTATGGAATACAAATCTTTTAATAAAAAGGGGTTTCAGAATGAATAATAAATTCAGTAAAAATTATACTATAAACATTTATGATGTAGATTCAAATTACAAATGTAAATATTCATCTATAATGAACTACCTATGGGATGTAGTTGTTTCTCAAAGCGATTCTTTAGGAGAAACAGATCACGGTTTTGTAAATAATTGTATTTGGGTTTTATTAAAATATGACTTAGATATTATAGAGTATCCAAAATTTCGTGATACTATCACTGTAGAAACTGATATTGTAGGTATAAAGAGATTATATGGATATAGAAGTTTTACAATAAGAGATTCAAAGAATAATATAATTCTTTCTGGAATTTCAACAGCTATTCTTATTGATTTTGATAAAAGACGTCCAGTTAAAATGTCCCCTGAGCAATGTAAAGTTTACGGCATAGAAAAGGAATTAGAAGAAAATATTCCATTAGATGATTTCTTAAAGCTAGAAGAAGCTAAGTATTCAAAAGATTATACTATTAGATATAGTGATATTGATTCAAACAAACATGTTAATAATGTTAAATACATTGAAATGGCATTAGATACTTTACCTAGAGATATATTAAATGAATATGAAATTATAAATATTAAAGTTTTATTTAAACAAGAAGCTATGGATGAAAGTTCTTTACACATTAATAGCGATGTAATATGTAATAATGATAATAGTTTAACTACTATCCATACTATACTTGATGATAATCATGATAAACCAATTACAAAACTAGAATTTAAATGGGAAAAGCAGTAAAAATAATAGAGATGTATCAACTTCCTTTTATAACTGGAAAGCACTTGATACATCCTTGTTATTTTTATTATTTTTGTGGCAAAAAGACAGTTATCCTTGTTCCTATATCTTTTCTACTTAAAGCACTAAAATACCCTTTATGGCTATCAACAATCCATTTCGCTATAGATAATCCCAAACTAGTATCACCATAAACATATATATTTTCTGAATTAATATAACTATATTTATGATTTTTATCTATCATCTTAGATTCCTCTAAAACTTCATTTATCATATCATTAAGCAAAAATTCTTTTTGATTAAGCTGAGTTTTCCAATTAATCCCCCTAGCTAAGAATAACAACTGCTCCACTAAGTTCTTCATATTTTCAGATTCGCTTTTTATTGCTTCAATGGACTCTTCTAATACACTTTCATCATCTTTTCCAATGCCTCTTCTGCTTCTTCATGACTTACATTGACTTTATTCATTAAAATTTCAATCATTTCAATTCTCTCCATTTATCTTACCTCCATGATTTATTTACTTCTTAATTATGGTTATACAATACGTGTAGAAAATTAATCTAAAATATAAGAAAGATTAAAATTAGATTAAAAATTTAAATATTCTTAAATAATTTAATATTATTTTTGCTAATTACGCTTACATAAAAACATAAATTTGTATTAATATTCCTAATAACTTATAATAAAGGTGAATAAATAAAATGGAGGTTTTCTATATGAATATTAAGCAAGAGATCAGTATAAAAAAGGTATCTAAAGATGCAGAAGATTTATTTCGTGGTGGATTTTTCTGTTCTGAAGCATTAATTAGTTCAATACGTTCTAATTTTGAACTAGATATACCAGAAGAAGTAATAGCTATGGCTTCAGGTTTTCCAGTTGGTATAGGTCGCTCTAAATGTATATGTGGGGCAGTATCTGGAGGAGTTATGGCTCTTGGTCTATTCTTTGGCCGTACAAAACAAGGAGATTCTAAGGTGGAAAAAAATCTAGAATTATCGAAAGAATTACATGATTGGTTTAAAAGTTCTAATGGTAAAAACTCACTTTGCTGTAGAATACTAACTAAAGAATTTGATATGTCATCTGGTGCTCATAAAGAACAATGCATAAAATTCACAGGAATGGTTGCTGGAAAAGTCGCTGAAATAATAGTAAGAGAGCTAAACTTAGTTAATACAGATAATTTAGTTATGGTATAGGAGAGTATAGATATGATAAAAAAATTACCTCTTCCTATTTCTGGTGTAATGTTAGGCTTTGCTGCCTTAGGTAATTTACTTCAAAGTTATTCTGAAGCTATACGATTAATATGTGGCATAGTATCCTTAATTTTAGGGTTATTATTAATATTTAAAGCTATACTATATCCATTTATTTTTAAAGAAGATATGCAAAATCCAATTATGGCTGGTGTTTCTGCAACATTCCCTATGGCTATAATGCTTTTATCTACTTATGTAAAGCCTTTAATTGGACAACCTGCTATTTTTATTTGGTATTTTGGTATATTACTTCACATAATACTAATTGCCTATTTTACTATTAAATTTATCTTTAATTTTGATATAAAAAAAGTGTTTACACCATACTTTATAGTTTATGTTGGACTAGCTGTTTCAAGTGTTTCTGCACCAATATTTGAAAAAACAACTATTGGTACATTATCATTTTGGTTTGCATTTATAATGTGTATGCTATTACTGATTATTGTAACGTATAGATATTCTAAATATAAGGAAATACCACCCCCTGCTAAACCACTATTCTGTATATATGCAGCACCTGTAAGCTTATGTCTTGCTGGATATATTCAATCAGTTCAAAGGAAATCCTTATTAATGATAGGCTTTTTAGCTATTTTATCATTCATAATATATATTATGGTTCTTTTAAAATTACCAAAGTACTTGAAAATGCAATTTTTCCCTAGCTATTCAGCCTTTACATTTCCATTTGTAATAAGTGGCATTGCATTAAAAATGACTATGGCTTACTTAACTAAACTAGGTTACACTATTGTAATTTTAAAATATATTGTATTATTACAAACAATTATAGCTATTTTATTAGTTATCTACACACTTTATAGATTCATATTATTTTTACTTCCAGAAAGACAAAACAATTCAATTTCCCAATAAAAAAAGAGATAGCCATTATAAACTGAAGGAAAAAAATTAAATATAATGATGGACTGCTTACAACATCCCATCATTATATTTTTCATTTACATTATACAAACTATAAAAATATGATTTATTTTTTAACAACGTATCTAGCTTTCCTTCTTCTATTACTTGTCCATTTTTCATAACATATATATAATCATATTTACTCAATAAATCGTAATTTAGTTGATGAGTAATTACTATGCTGCAAGTATTTTCTAAATTAAGCACGCTATTTATAATTTTATTAGTAGTAATATTATCTAAACTCGATGTTGCTTCATCTAGAATTAAAAACTTAGAATTACATATCAATGCTCTTGCTATACCTATTCTTTGTCTTTCTCCTCCTGAACAAGTATCACCACTTTCCCCTATATTTGTATTAATTCCATTTGCAAGCCTTTTTACAAAGTCAGATAGCCCTGATATTTCAATTACTTTATTTATATCTTCATCTTTATAATCCTTATATAAAGTTATATTATTTTTTAATGTATCATCAAATAAAAATACATTTTGATGAATATATCCAATATTTCTATATAAGCTCTTTGAATCTATTTGAGATATTTCTAAATCATCAATCTTAATACATCCATCGTTATAACTATAAAAGTCTAATAATAACTTTGCTATAGTGCTTTTTCCACTTCCACTTTCGCCAACAATTGCATATTTCTTATTTTTCTCAAATTTTAAACTTACATTATCTATAGCTTTAATATCTAAGTTATTATAAGAGAATGATACATTTTCCATAATAATCTCTGATGGCGATTTAGATAAAACCTTCCCCTCATCCTTATTAATTCTTGTTTTTATAATTTTATCTAGTTTATTTTGTATTCTAGAAGTAGAGTTTATTTCCGCTAAAATAGCTGGTACTTGTTCAAGTGGAGCAACTACCCCGCCTATAAGTTGTGATAATGAAATTACTAACCCAACAGACATTACTCCTGTAATAGCAAAATATCCACCAGCTATATATGTAGTTATATACATTATAGAGCTAAACAACATAGATATCCATCCTGCTAAATATATAGTTTTTCTAGAACTACATCCATTTTCTTCTCTAATTGAATTATATTTATTATGATTTTTTATCACCTTATTTTCAATATTAAAACTCTTTATAACTTGAAAACCTTCAAAAAAATCTTTAATTTGAGAAGTATATTTCTTCATTGATTCTGAGTATTCTTCTTGCAAATTAGATAGTTTCTTATTCAAAAACTTTGGTATTATAATCGAAAATATAGCAACTATTATTAAAATTATAGTTATTGTATAGTTTATAAAAATCACAGTTACTAAGGAAAATATAAAGCTCATAATTACCGTATATATAGATAAAATATTGCTAAAATAACTATCCCCTAATAACTTAATATCATTATCTAAAGTAGAAATATAAGCCCCAGTATTTTATCTATTAAAGGTATCTATATCCATTTTTATAATACTTGAAAATAGATCATTTTTAATACCTATATAAGCTTCCTTTAATATATTTTCTCTAATATATTTAACTATCAAAAGAAAAACACAATCTAAAATAGCATATATACTAACCCAAATTCCTGCTATTTTTAACATATCAAAATCCTTATTAATAGCTGAATTTATTATAGGTTCAAAGGATAATGCAAACCTTATTGAAAAATAGCATGACAAAGGAACTGATATTGTAAAAAGTAATATCAGTATCCTATTTTTTAATAAATATTTTTTCATTTATTCACCTAATTTATTATAATAGATACTTATCCACTATAATAATCCCCCCAATTATTACTTCCCTTAAATAATACCACTTATTGTTTTTTTTTCAATATTTTTATAATATATAAATTATATATTATTCTTTTTATTCATATATTTATAAATTGGAAAACCTATTATAGTTATAATAATTCCACCTAAAGATATAACTGGTGATGTAAATAATTGATTTATTACAACAAAGCTTCCACCTAATATAGCTATTAAGGGAATTACTGGATATAAAGGTACTCTATATGGTCTTTTAAGGTCTGGTTTTCTTTTTCTTAACAATATAACTCCAATAAATGTAAGTACATAAAACACCCATACTGCAAATACAGTTAAATCACTTAATAAGTTAAATTGCCCCGTTAAAGCATATATACTCGCAATAATAGCAATTAAGAATATAGCATTATATGGTGAGCTGCCTTTATTTACTTTTGAAAGAACTTTACTCCCTGGTAATAGTCCATCCTTACTTAATGCATATGCAACTCTAGGCCCAGTTAATAAATATCCATTTAATGTTCCGAATACTGATATTAATATTCCTATAGAAATTACTTTTCCACCTATAGCTCCAAAAACCTTAGTTGCTACAAGCGATGCTGGAGAAGTTACATTTGCTAATTCACTTGCTGGAACCACCCATAAATAAGCAATATTAATTGCTAAATAAACTGCCATTACTAATGATAGTCCACCAACTATAGCCTTTGGTAAATCTTTTCCTGGATTTTTCATTTCCCCGGCAATAGCTCCAACATTAATCCATCCATCATAAGCAAACAATGTAGCTATAAGTACTTGCCCTAAGGTTGTTATAGTATTTACACCTTCTCCCACCAGTGGGTTAAAAATTTCTGTACTGCTTCCTTTTATAAATCCAAATATTATAATTAAAATTAATGGTACCAATTTACCAACAGTTGCTATTGTTTGTATGTACCCTCCAAAGGATGAACCTATAGTGTTTAAAATTGCTGTTAATAGTATTATTCCTATTGCTATTGGTAATACAAGCTTCATATTATCAGATGTAGAGCCTAACAATTCTGAAGCTTGTTGTGCAAATATTACAGCACATGCTGCTATAGTTCCTGGGAAAAATAAAACTGTTTGCATCCATCCAGTTAGAAATCCTAAGCTTTTCCCATATACCTCCTCTATATAAATCATCATTCCGCCAGTTCTTGGTATAGCTGCAGATACTTCCGTTGCTGTAAGACCTCCCGCTATAGTTATAAGTCCTCCTAAAATCCAAGCTATGATACCTAACCCTGGAGCTCCATTAGTTGCAGTATATATTGCCTGCGGTTTGAAAAATACACCTGAACCTATAACTACTCCTACAACTGTAGATAATGCAGCGAAAAAACCAATATTTTTTTGAAGTTCCTTATTCATAAATACCTCCCTAATAAGTTAATAGTATGGATTTAGTATTCCCTATTTTATATACTACATTAGTATAATTAATGTAAATTAAAATATTTATTTAACCTACAAAAAAGTTTATACTAAAGTTAGACTCGAAAACTTATTCAAATAAAAAATAGATTGAGGGGTTTATATATGAGAAAAAAAGATATACTTGAGTTAAAAAAGCGTTTTAAAAAAGATTATTGTACTTTTACTAAAATGTGTGGCTGCTATGTTAATGGGGAAAAACATATTATTTTAAAATTTAGAGAAACTTTTTTAAACCTAGATGAAGATGAGTATTTTAAATACTTAGAAATTGCTAAAAAAGTGTTATCCGGAACTATTGGAAATAATATTTTAGAATTAAACTTTCCACTTAATGAAGATCTTATAAATGAAAAGCAAGTTTCTCTTATGAAACTAAAAAATAGTCAATTAAAAGATGATTCTCTTCTTGATGAGTTTTATGATTCTATTATAGATAATTATGATTATACAGGTAACTTTTTAATAATTATTTTTCACGATGCTTATGATGTTATTACTAAAACTAAAGATAATGCAAAGTTAGATGAATCTGAAGAAGTATATGAATATGTATTATGTGCGATATGTCCTGTTTCTCTTTCACAACCTGGTCTTAGATACTTTGAAGAGGAAAATAAGATAAAGTCACGTATTAGAGATTGGGTCGTTGAATCTCCAACAAATGGCTTTGTATTCCCTGCCTTCATTAATCGTAGTACAGATGTTAATTCTATTATGTATTATACAAAAAATGCAAAGGATACTCATCCTGAGTTAATGGAAAATGCTTTAGGTTGCTATTCAAAGCAAACTGCTACTATACAAAAAGAAACCTTCCAATCAATAATTAAGGATTCTTTAAATGTTGATGAAAAGAAAGCCGATAAAATCTTTATGGAGGTTCAAGAAGGTTTAAATAATATGTTAGAGGAACATAATGCTATATATGAAGATGTAGATGTAGATTTAGAACCTATAGTGTTAACCAAGACTGATATTCAAAACATTTTAATTGAAAGTGGAGTTCCAGAAGAAGTCACTACTAAAATAGAAAAAACTTATGTGGAAACCTTCGGTGATGATCTTCCTTTAGCTGAAAATTTAATAGATTCAAAGGTATTAAAAGTAAGTGAGCAAGTAAAAAGAGAAGAGTATCTTCAAAAACAAGTAGAAGTTCTTCAAAGTAGACTTGAAGAAGTTAAGCAAGAAGTTGCTATAGCTACTGAAGCTAATATTACCACTGATGATTCAGTATTAGAAAATGAAAGTGATAATGTTTTAGAAGATGAAAAAGCTACAGATTTAGAAGAAAATAATAGCTATGATGTTATATTAGAGGTAAAGCCTGAAAAAATACCTCAAATTAAATCTCAAATAATAGATGGACAAAAATGTATTGTTATACCTATTAATGAAAATGAGCAGGCTAAAGTTAATGGTAAAGAGGACGTAATATAAATTATATAAAGAAAATAATGGAGGAATTAAAATGGTCGAAATTGAAACATACGAAGAACAAGTGAAGGTATTTAATAAAATATCTTCACTTGAAGCAGAAGATATTTTATCTAAGGAAGATATAACTGCTATTTATATAGGAAGAGCGACTTGTCCATTTTGTCGTAAATTTGTTAAAAAGTTAAGTGATATTTCTAAGGAAATTAATAAAACTATTTACTATATAGATAGTTCAAATTCTTCAGATGAAGAGTTATCTTCCTTTAGAAAAAAATATAATATTTTAACTGTACCTGGTTTTATTGTTAGTAAAAATAATGAAATAGAAGTTCGTTGTGATTCTTCTACTCCAGAAGAAGAAATATTATATATGCTAAAATAAAGAAGAGATAAGCATTGTATTTCTTGCTCCGTCGCATGCGCTCCAATTTGCCGTCATACAATGTTTATCTCTTTATAAATTATTATCTAAATTGTATCTAATTAAAGTGATATTGAAATATATTTATAACTTAATTTTTTAATATAAAGTTTTTTAATATTACAGCTCTAATGGCTTCATATTTGATATAGTCTGGTAAACTTTTTTTGATAGCTTGAATTTTGTCTATTTCATTTTTATTAATAGCTTCTAGAATCATACCTTCATTTTCTTTATCAAAATATTTTTCAACATCTATCTTTATACTACTATCTCCTGTTGATTTTATATAATCTGTTATATATCCAAGAATAGTTGAAATTGATATTTCCATATCTTCTGATATTTCCTCTATATCTTCCCCCATATTAAGTTTATCTAGAGCTATTTCTGAAGCACTTCTAGTTTCCCCATCTATTATAAGTTTTTTTCTCTTCTTTTCTTTCCAAATAGGATTAATCCCTTTTTCAATAATATATTTATTTACCGCTTCTATTATTTGCTGACCGCAGCTTTCTATTTTTTTCGGTCCAACTCCTGATATATCCTTTAATTTTTCTAAAGTATCTGGATACCTACCGCTTATTTCTTTTAAGCTATTTTTACTAATAATCATAGATACAGGTAAGTTTAATTTATTAGAAAAGTCTTGTCTTATATTAAGAAGTTTTTCTAAAAGTTCATTATTTGTATTTACTTCAAAGTAATCATCTTCTATTTCTATATTCTCTTCTTTATCAGCTGCAACTTCTTTTTTAATATTATTTTCAATAACGTATTCCTTAATAACCTCTATAAACTTTTCACCGTATCTTTCATATTTAATTTCCCCTACTCCTGAAATTTCAAGAATTTCTTCCTTACTAATAGGATACTTTATGCTCATTTCTCTTAAGGTTCCATCTCCAAATATCATATAAGGAGCTTTCTTTTCTTCTTTTGCTATTTCTTGTCTTAGTAATCTTAGCTTTTCAAATAAATCATTAATTTCTATCTTATTACTTTCAATACTAACATCTTTAAGTAAAACCTTAACTTCATTTTTTATAACCTTAAAGGATATATTATTTAAAGTTACAGTGCCAAATTCCTCATTTACATCTAAATATCCATGCGCAATTAAAATATTTATAAACTCTTTTAACCCATCGCTAGAGTAATTTTTCATTATTCCATAAGTACTTAACTCATCAAAGCCTAAGCTTAAAAGCTTCTTATTTTTAGATCCTCTTAGCACATCAACTATCATTCCTACTCCAAAACTTCTCTTCATTTTATAAATGCACGATATAACCTTTTGAGCATCTATAGTTTTATCCTTAACTTCACCCTTATTTAAGCAATTACTACAATTTTCACATTCCTTTTCATAGGAATCACCAAAATACTCTAAAAGATATTTTCTATAACAGTTATTTATATAAACTAAGCCTGTCATTTGTTGAAGCTTCTTATATTGATTGTTTTTTCTAATTGGATCCTCTGTACTAACTTCTATTAAATACTTTTGAGTTATAACATCTGCTGGTGAAAATAGCATAATACATTCACTTGCTTCTCCATCTCTACCAGCTCTCCCTATTTCTTGATAGTAACCTTCAATATTTTTAGGCATATTATAATGAAGAACATATCTTATATTAGGTTTATCAATCCCCATGCCAAAAGCATTAGTAGCTACAATTACACTAGTATCATCATTTATAAACTCTTCTTGATATTTAATCCTTTCATCATTTGAAAGTCCAGCATGATATCTTCCTACATTAATATTATTTTTCTTTAATAGTTCATAAAGGCTATCAACTTCTTTTCTCGTAGCTGCATATATTACTCCTGAATCTTTTAAGTTATTTTTAATGTATTTTAATACAAATTTTCTCTTCTCTACACCCTTAACTATATTAATTCTTAAATTTTCTCTATCAAAACCTGTAACAAATACCTTAGGATCATTAAGCTTTAATAAATTTATAATATCGTTTCTTACTTCTTCTGATGCAGTTGCTGTGAAAGATGTTATAATAGGCCTTTCTATAAGTTTATCAATAAATGTTGATATTCCCTTATAGCTTACTCTAAAATCATGTCCCCATTGAGATACACAGTGAGCTTCATCAATAGCTAATTGAGCTATTTTTACTTGGGTTATTACTGTAATAAACTCATTAGAATGAAGCCTTTCAGGAGCAACATAAATTATTTTATATTTATTATTTACAATTCCATTTATAACTTCATTGAATTCATAAGTAGATAAAGAGCTATTTAAAAATGCAGAATTAATCCCCATTAAATTCAAAGTATCTACTTGATCCTTCATAAGTGATATAAGAGGTGAAATTACTATTGTTATCCCATCTAAAATTAGAGCTGGAACTTGATAGCAAAGAGATTTTCCTCCTCCTGTTGGCATAATTGCAAGAACATCTCTACCATTTAATATTTCATCTATTATTTTTTCTTGTCCTTTTCTAAAACTCTTATATCCAAAATATTTTTCTAAAACTTCTAACTTATCAATTGCCAAAGCTATTCTCCTTTTATATGACTCTATATTTCATAGCTTAATTATAGCACTTTTTCCCAAGTTATATTCCTCGTACAATTAAAAAAGTGTTAAAGTATCATATCCAAGTTCCGTCGAAAACTCCAAGTTACCTTGCTATGATACTTTAACACTTACAAACTAAAGGAAGGAAATTATTAAAACTTTAATTCTTACATTACGAATTTTACTACTCTCATAAAATTCTCCTCAACTTGTACGTAAATATAATTTCCTAAGTAATTAAAAAAGACTATAGTTTAAACTATAGTCTTGTAACAATCTAAAATTATCTTCTATTTTGTTCTTTTCTAGCTCTTCTACAAGATACGCATCTTGTTGGCTCATTATCGAATCCTTTTTCTTTGTAGAATTCTTGTTCTCCTACTGAAAATATGAATTCACTTCCGCAATCTCTGCATGTTATTGTCTTATCTGTCATAAATATTCCTCCTGAAATTAAAGATTCTAAATTGATACATAATCTCTAACTCTTGAGAAACTATTTACCTGAATTTGAAACTTTTTTGTTAGCTCTTGGCTACTTATTTATAATAACACATATTTTTCTATATTGCAATGAATTTTTTAAAAATTTTAAAAACAATTAAATTTCTAACCATTTTTCAATTTATTTTTCTTTTAAAAATCACATATATCGACTAATATTATGCTTCTAAAAATCATTATTAGAAATTTCCCTAGGCCATGAAAGTAATGATTTTCTTGAGATTTTTAACTGTTTTTCATTTGGAAAATTTAAATCACAAAAATAATTATGATAATTAGCCGTCCATACATACTTGTCCCAAACGTTTGTATTTGTTTTATGTATAGATAACATTTCCTCAATCTTCATTTTATGTTTTAATAATAATTCTATTTGTAATTTTTCAAATTCATATTCATTTTCACATTCAGTATAATATTTAAATATAGTTGTTAAATAATTTAAAAACCATTGTCCATCATTATCAATTAATATTTTATTACGTTGAGGGTAACACTCATAGTGCTTTATGTATTTTTGTAATCTATCTACAGTTTTATTATCTAATATTATTCTTGGATAACAAGCTAACTTACTTTCAGTTATATGTGCATCTAAAAGAGCTGGTCCAAAAACTATATCCTCATTTATATAGAAATCACCAACACTTATTCCTCCTCTAACAAATAAACCCTCTATTGATAAATTAAATTGATATTCAGATACATTTTCTAGTATTTCATATAACTCTTCTTGTCCATCTCCCTTTATAGGATATCCAACAATCATATTATCGGTATATATTTTTATTTTTCCTTGGCTGTACTTATTAGGAATTATACATTGTTTATTTTTATTTATAAGATAACTAATTTCTTTTAGTAGTTCATCTCCATATCCATTATTACAAGAATTAACTATCATTTCTGAAAATCCTAATATATCTATAGTGCAAACTACAGAGTTAACAAGCATCGGGTTATCTTGATTGTACTTTTGCTTATTCATATTACCACATCCTTACTTTGACTATTAAATATTTTAGCATCTTAAAATTCAAATTTCTATATTATAAACGTTTAAATAGACTATTAACACATATATTTTAAATTTATCATAATTACAATTTTTTTTATTAAAATAAAAAAAGACTATAGTTTAAACTATAGTCTTGTAACAATCTAAAATTATCTTCTATTTTGTTCTTTTCTAGCTCTTCTACAAGATACGCATCTTGTTGGCTCATTATCGAATCCTTTTTCTTTGTAGAATTCTTGTTCTCCTACTGAAAATATGAATTCACTTCCGCAATCTCTGCATGTTATTGTCTTATCTGTCATAAATATTCCTCCTGAAATTAAAGATTCTAAATTGATACATAATCTCTAACTCTTGAGAAACTATTTACCTGAATTTGAAACTTTTTTTGTTAGCTCTTGGCTACTTATTTATAATAACACTAAATTTACTATATTGCAACAATTTTTTAAAAAATTTTAAAAATATTTAAACTTCTAATGATTTTTTATTTTATGATGGCATAAATCGACTTATTCTAATACTTTTTATTCCACTTAAAGTCAAAATAATTTAGAAGCTAGTAACTATTTAAATAAAACTTGTTAATACTACAATAATATTGACCAATTAACTCTAATTTGTCTAAATTTTTATAATTGGGTGAAATAATGTATAATATTAATATAATAATTTATTAAGGTGGTGATGCTATTGTATTCTAAAAATATGATTTCTAAATATATTAAAGCACTTCCTGAGACAATGGTATCTTTAATAATATTCTTTTCAAATCAATTATTTTTTGGAATGGAAAACTCAATAATGGGAATTTATATGACACTTGCTTTTAAAAAAAAGGTAAATAAATTTCATAATATTAATGAGTACTTCAAGGATTTATTAATTCACTTTTTTATTGTTATAACTGCTTTTGTAGCTACAATAAATTTACCTTTAACTATATTAATCAATCTTATAGTTTGCTTTATATTAGTATATACACTAACAGATGAATACAATCATACAGATTACTTTCATTATGTAATGGGATTTATTTTATTACAATCTCTTCCTATAACTTTAGAAAGATTGCCATATAGATTAATTGCAATGGTTTATTCAAACACAATAGTTTATATTGGATTTAAGTTTTTTTCTCCTAAAAAAATATATATGGAATTCAACAAATTAACCTTCTCTGGATTAAATATTATAAAAGATGAAATTAAATCATTGTTATCTAGTGAATTTAATAATATCTCAAAGAATCAAGAAAAAATATTACTTATAAATAAGGAAATAAGTAATTTAATTTATGAAAATAGGCGTAGAAACTATTTTACAATTATTAGCGGACAAGGTTATTTTCCTTTTTCTACTTTATTTCAACACTTCAATATTTTTATAGATGAATTAGTTAAAAATAAAAATCTTTTAAAAATAGAAGACAATATATTATGTTTACAGGAGCTAGTTAACATACTTGAATATCTCCCAGAAAACTTTTATTTAGGAAATAATGATGAATATGTTGAAAGATTAATTAAATTTACAAGTAACTATAAAATAACTGATAATTATATACAAAATTATCTTATCTATATAATTAATCTACTTGCATCAATATTAGATTATTTTTCAGAAGACTTTATAAATAAAAGTAATTTAATTCATAAGGAATGGGTAATTCCAAGTAAATCTAGGCCTTTAGGAAGACTTATAGATCACTTTACATTGAACTCATTTAAGCTTAGATTTGCATTAAGATTATCAATAGTAGTCTCTTTAGGCTTTACATTAGAAAAATTTTTAAATCTACCTAAAGGCTATTGGCTTCCTCTTAATATATTCGTTTTGATAATTCCTTTCTATGAAGATAGTTTCAAAAAGGTTGTAAGTAGAATAAAAGGAACCTTAATAGGAATAATTTTATCCTTTATACTATTTACAATATTTAAAACAAGAACAGAGCATATGATAATAATGGCCTTATCAAATCTACTTATTTATTCTATGAATAATTACGCATCAATTTCTATATATATAACTTGCTCTTCATTAGCTATAGCAAGTCTAACTATGGGAACTGAAGAAACAATTATTCTAAGATTTTTATATGTATTTATTTCAGCTGGAATAGCATTATTAGCTAATAGATTTATGCTTCAGTCAAATAACTCTAAAGAGGTGGTAAATTGGTTTAATAAACTTATTAGATTGGATAGAATTCTTATAAGAGAATTAAATAATCTTTTAACTGGCTCTACCGATAGTAATGTAATAAGGGAAATTCTACTTAAAGTTAATCTTGTTAGTAATAAAATACAATTACATTCTAATTCTTTAGATATGGATATTGATATAAGAAAATATTTACAAGTAAACTGTCAATTTATAATTCAAATTGAACATATAATTAATGTTATAGAGGCTATGGATAAAAATAGAATTAATAAAGATGAACTTTCCATTTTAACTGATAATATGAATAAAATATTAGATATAATAGAAATAAATGTAAATAACAATAATATTTTGAATAATATTTCCTTAGATTATATTAAAAGAAATGAAGTTATATCTGATAGTAATTATATAACTTATCATTTAGATAAATGTATAGAAAAGATAAATGAACTATATTATATTTCAAAGAGAAATCTAGGCTCATAAATAAAATTTGCACAGGAAAATATGTATTTCTTAATATCTAAATACATATTTTCTTTATTATAAAATAAAAAAAGAGATAAACATTATATTCCTTGCTCCGTCGCATGCGCTCCAAGTCGCTGTCATACAATGTTTATCTC
>NZ_JACSQZ010000052.1 GCF_014836325.1 Clostridium gallinarum | reverse complement strand
ATATTATTGAGTTTAAGAAAAGAAATAGCTTATTAAATATTCTATAAATTAATGAAAAAATTAGATGTTGTGAGAGGAGATTAGATTTGATTAAAAAGATAAACAGAGGTTATTCTTTAATAATTGTATTTAGTGCTGTCTTAATTATTTCTTTATATTATTTAGATAAATACATAAATGATAAATTAGAATCGCAACTAATAACATCCCTTAATGATGTATCAAATCAAAATATAAAATTAATTCAAAATGAAATAGAGAATAAATTAAGTATATTAAGTAGTTTAGCAAATGACTTTAAGGGTTATACAGAAGAAGAATTAAAAAATAGTGTAGAGAGATTAAATAGTATAAATGAAAGTTTTAATTTTAGAGAGCTTTCAATAGCATTACCAAATGGAATTGCTTATATAAATACAGGGAAGATATTTGATGTATCTAAAAGAGATTATTTTCAAGAAAGTATTAATGGAAATAGATATGTAAGTGATAGAATAATAGATCAAGAAGATAAGTCAGATGTAAATGTATATAGTGTACCTATTTTTAATGATGATTCAAGCGAAGTAATAGGAATACTTTTTGCAAGTTATGATACTGAGTATTTTATTAAATTACTTCAAGTAAGCTCTTTTGAAGGAAATGGATATTCTTATATAATTAACTCAAAAGGGGATATAATAACAGATTCAAATAAAAGTGGAAAGATTTATCAAGAAAATTTATTTGATTTATTAGCCAATAGTAGTGAAACATCTGAAGATAAGAGATTAAATTATGATGCTGTAGCAGCTGTTAAAAAAGGTATAAATAATAATGATAATAAAATATATGTAGAGTATAAGTATAATGAATATAAAAAAGCCATATTTGAATTTTTGGATGTAAATGATTGGTGGTTAGTCACAGTTGTACCAAATGAAATTATTAGTAATAGAATATATCCTATTATTAATAGCGTTCATATTATAACTATATTTGTAACTTTTTCTGCTTTTGCTGCTATTATATACATAATAAATAGAGATAAAAAGGCAAAAGAAAATTTAACAAAAGTTGCATATATAGACAGCTTTACTGGATTATATAATAAAAATTATTTGAAAGAAAAATTAAATTATAGATATTTAAAAAGAAAAGATTTAAAGAGTGCCTTAGTAGTATTGAATGTTAGGAACTTTAAGTTAATAAACGAATTATATGGGTTAGAAACTGGAGATTCTTTAATAAAAAAAATAGCACTTCTATTAAAGGAAGATAAAAAAGAAAAAGAAATAGTTGCACATAATAATGCTGATGAATTTGTAGCATTATATTTTTATAAAAGTAAAGAAGAATTAGAAAAAAGATTAAAGAATATAAGCGATAAAATAAAAAATATTACTTATAATGAGAATAAAATGTTTTTAGAAGTATACATTGGTATTTGTGAAGTAATAGATTTTAAAAATGGATTTGAAAAGCTATATAATTATGCGAGTATTGCTAAAAATACATCTAAAAGGAATAGGGATAACTCTTTCACATATTACAATAAGCAACTTGCAAAGAATGAATTAAGTGAGAAAAAATTAGAAAATGAAATAAAGGAAGGAATTTTAAATAAGGAATTTAAAGCTTGGTTCCAACCTAAATATGATTGTAATACTAAGGAAATTGTTGGTTGTGAAGCTTTAGCTAGATGGTATAAAAAAGATGGTAAAGTTTATTTTCCTAATGAATTTATAGAAATAAGTGAAAGTAGAGGATTTATAAAAGAAATTGATAAGCTTCTTTTTGAAGATGTTTGTATGAATATAAAGGAATGGAAAAGAAGAGGGATTAAAGTAGTTCCAGTATCTATAAATGTTTCTCGTGCGTATTTAAATAATACAGAAATTGTATATGATTTAAGAGAAATATTAAATAAATATAGTATATCACCTGAATATATTCAGATAGAAATAACTGAAAGTAGCTTAGTTAAAAATGAAGAAATGTTAAATAAAATAATAAATGAAATGCATAGATGTGGTTTTCAAGTATCATTAGATGATTTTGGAGTTGGATATTCATCATTAAATTCGATAAGTAAATTAAAATTTGATACTTTAAAAATTGATAAAAGTTTTGTAGATGCAATAGGAACTATAAGTGGAAATTACATATTAAAATATTCAATTGAATTAGGTAAAAACTTAGGGATGGAAGTATTAGTAGAAGGTGTGGAGAATGAAGAACAATATCAATTTTTAAAGAAAAATAACTGTAATACCATTCAAGGGTATTATTTCTCAAAGCCTCTTGATAAAAATAGCTTCGAAAAATTATTAGAAACTTAATATTTATATAAGCTGAGGTGGAAGTTTTGGAAAAAATAATTTTGAAAAAAATTGTTTTAATAATTATTAGTATATTTACAATAGGTTTTTTAATTAGTTCAGCAATTATTTTATACATGAGAAGTAATTCAGTAGAAAAAGATTTATTAGAAATGATCTCTCAAATAGAAATTTCAAATGAGCAAATTCAAGTCAATTTAGAGGATAATCTTAAACTGTTTAAAGAAGATTATTTAAATAGAACATACGCAATAGATTATATTTTAAGTAATAATAAAGAAAATTTAAATAAAGAAGCTCTAAATGAAATAAAAGATTTAATGAAAGTAGATGAAATTCATGTTGTAGATAATAATGGAATAGTGGTATTTAGTAGTGAAGAAGAATCAATTGGAATTGATCTTTTAAAATCTAAGGAAGGTTATTCTTTTTGGAATTTAATAAAGAATAATGATGAAAATGAAAATATAGTTCAATTAAATGCTACTAAAATACTAGATGGAACAGAAAAAATATATATAGGTGTAAAGTCAAGCTTAGAAGAATACTCTATTGTACAGATAGCGCTAGATAAAGAAGTGCTAGATGATTGGCTTAGAGAATATTCTTTAAAGTATGTTATTGATAATACACCAACTGTTTATGAAAAAGCTATATTTTTAGTAAATAAAGAAACAGGTGTTTTAGAAAGTATTACAAAAAATAATGAACAAGAAATAAATATTAAAAATGTAAATAGTAATGAGGAGTTTGTTAATAAATTATATAGTTTAACAGATGGAGAAATTGTAAAAATTAATGATAAATATAGATATGTAAAAACTAAAATTTTAAATGACTATATTATAGGTTCATATGTAGATATAGATAGAGTTTACAAAGTAATAGTTTTACAAATATTGTTTTTTACTTTAATTTTAATAATTGTTTTAGGTTCTATGATATATATATTTAAAAATTCAATTAAAAAATATATATTAAAAGATATAGATAATATAAGAGAAACTATAAGAAAGTTAATGGATGGAGATTATTTAGTAGAGTTTAGTACTAAATATGATACAGAATTAAAAGATATAACTCATATACTAAATGATTGGAAGGCTAGTTATAAATATAAATCTGAAAGAATGTCTAGACTTATGTCTACCATAAATTCGCAAAGTGCTATTTTTGAATGTTTATATGTGATAAATAGAAATTTCTTTTCAGATAATATTAAAGAAATTTTAGGGATTGATGATGAAAATTGGAGAGAGATTTCAAAAACACCTAAAAGCTTTGAGAAGTACATAAGATCAATTGAAAATAATAATGGAATAGTAAATATAAATAATAGATTCTTAAAAATCATTTCTTTTAAAAGAGAAGATGAATTTTATGGAATGATAATAGATAAAACCGATGATGAAGAATTTAAAAACAAAATAAAAAAAGATTCTGAAACGGATGTTTTAACAAATTTGTTAAATAGAAGTGGATTAGAAAATAGAGTTAAAAATATTTTTGAAGATGATAATGAAAATGGAATTTTAATAATATTTGATTTAGATAACTTTAAGTTAGTTAATGATGATTTGGGACATCCAGTTGGAGATGAAGTTTTAAAAATATTTTCAAGATGTTTAGAAGAATGCTTTAGAAAAAATGATATTATTTCAAGGATAGGTGGAGATGAGTTTATAGTATTTATAAATAATAATATAGAAATAAATAATTTAACAAATAAGCTTAACTATCTATTAAATAATATTAGAAAAGAATTAAAGCTTTATTATGAAAAATATAAATTATCAACAAGTATAGGAGTAGCATATAGATCAGATGAGTTTAACACATATGATAAATTATATAAAGAAGCTGATAAAGCCTTATACGAAGCAAAGAGATTAGGAAAAAATAGATTTTATATAATGTAATTTGATTAGAGGTAAGTTATGGATAGTAAAAAAATAAAAACTAGTTTATATAAAGTAGCTTTCTTAGGATTAATTTTATCTATAATAGTTTTATATATTGGAATATTAATAGGCAATTATTATGATGAAGCAAAGTATAATGCTAGAAAAGGTAGCTTATACACTAAGGCAGAAGCTTATAAAATCCAAATACAAAGACAAATAGATGCAGATATACAAGCTTTATACTCTGTTTCAAACTTTTTTACTAAAATAGATTTTAATAATTTAGATGATTTATATAAAAACTTATATAAGGCAAATAAACAAAATCATTTTATGGTTATGTTCGCTATAAATAAGGATGGAATAGGTGTAAAAAGTTTAATAAATAAAGATGAATTTATAAATGTAAATATAAATGATATACAAGAAGAAATACAAAAAATTAATAATAAAAGTTTAAATGGAGAATGGGCTATGTCTGATGTCTTTTACTCAGATACTGTAAATGGATATGTAGTAGCTCTTTCAGTTCCAGTTTATGATGAAGATGAAGTTTGTGGGACAATAATAGCTTATGATACTATAGATCAATTTAATAGTACTTTAAGTGTATCTATTAAAACAGATGACCAAGAAGATTATGTTAATATGATAGATAGTTCCGGTAACTTTATAGTTAGAAGTAAAGATAGATTATACTCAGGAAATTCAGATTCAATTTATAATATGGATTTAAAGATATTAAATGAATGGGAAGTTAAAGAAGCATTAAGTAATGGAGAAGATTATTATTCATTATTTGACTTAGATGGCATTCAATATGCTATATATTTTAAGGCTTTAGATTATGATGATTGGTATATATATTTAATAAATGAAACAGAATATAAAAACCTATATATGGTTAAGTTCTCCAATATTACAAAGATTATATTTGGATTTATTATAGCTATAATTATATTTTTTACCCTAATAATAAGATATATATTAGAAAAGAATTATAAGGTATTAACAAATTTAGCATATTATGATGAATTAACTGGAGCCTATAAATCAAATAAGTTTAGGGAAATATGTGAAGAAGCTTTAAAGACTAACAAAGATTATTCAATTATTGCTTTTAATATAAAAGGATTTAAATTTATAAACAATATATTTGGTGAAAAGTGGTCAGATGAATTTTTAATATATATAAAAGCGGTTTTAGATAAGAATACTAATAAAAATGAATATTTCTGTCGTGATGGTTCAGATCAATTCTTTATTTTCATGAAATCTATAGATAAAAATGAAATTATGACAAGAGTAGATAAAATAAAGGATGAAATAAAAGAATTTTTGAATATAAAAAATCAAAGCTATGATATAGGTATATATGGAGGTATATGTAGTTATATAGATTTAGAAAATAAGGAAAATCCATATAAGTCTATGTTAGATAATGCATTATTTATAATGAAAGAAGAAAAAAATAAAGGCTTTATTTTCTATGATGAATCTGTATTTAAGAAAAGATATAGACAGAATTTTATAGAAAATAATATGCAATTTGCCTTGGATAATAATGAGTTTAAAATGTTTTTACAGCCTAAGGTAGATTTAAAAACTAATAAAATATCTTCAGCAGAAGTATTAGTTAGATGGATTAGAAATGATGGAACAACTATATACCCTAATGAATTTATACCACTTTTTGAACAAAATGGATTCTGTGAAAAGTTAGATATGTATATGTTTGAAGAAGCTTGTAGGAAGCTTAAGGAGCTAAGAGATAAAGGAGTAAAGGATATTTCTATATCAATAAATCAGTCTAAGCTTTTATTTTATAGGGCTGATTATATAGAAAGAATATCTTCTATAACAGAAAAATATGGAGTTCCAAACTCTATGATTATACTAGAAATAATTGAAGGATTAACAATAGATAACTTTGAAAAATTTAATAGAACTATAGATAAGTTACATAAAAAAGGATTTAGAGTATCTATGGATGATTTTGGCTCAGGATATTCAGCTTTTAATACTCTTAGTAGACTTGAAATTGATGAACTTAAAATTGATAGAGACTTTCTTATAAAAATGGAAAATGATAAAGAAAAACAAAAAATTATATTAGAAAGTATTATATTATTAGCTAAAAAATTAAATATAACGACTGTTATAGAAGGAGTAGAAAATAAGGAACTTCTAGATTTTATAAATAGATTAGGCTGCGATATGGCACAAGGATATTACTTTAGCAAACCTCTAAGCGAAGAGGATTTTGATAATAAGTATATTAAGTAAAAATATATTATTTAAAATTAAATTTTTAATACAATAGTTCTTATATAATTTTAGTTGGGAGAGAATAATTGTGGAAAGAAATGGAGTCAGTGATTTAGATAGTGTATTTAAAAATCTAATGATTGATGAAATGTACATAAGAAAAGTTGAAATAGATATTTTATCTTTAGACTTAATAGAAGGTAAAAGAATCTTAAAAGAAATAATAAATTTTACAAAAGAAAATAACTTAAAATATGCATATGCATGGTCAATTTTTAATATTGGTAAATTATACAATCAAGAAGAAGCCTATGAATGTGCAGATATGATATTTAAGGAAGCCTATGATGTTTTTGAGGAAAACAATGATATTAATGGAGTTTTATCTGCAATAGGAGGCTTTATAGCTACTAAATGTATGATGCAAAAGTATAAGGAAGCTATAGAGTGGGGAATAAAGGGAATTGATATGGCAGAAAAGCATAAAAATATAGAGAGGCTTTTAGCTATAAAGGGAAATATATCTAAGCTTTATATGGAAATTGAGCAATATGACAAAGCTTTAGAAGTATTGATAGAAACGGATGAAATACCTTTAGTTGGGAATATATCTAATAGAATGGTACTTAATATTAATAGAGTAACCTGTGAAATAGAGGAAAATAAGTTAGATAAAGCTTTGCAAAATTTAGAATCTATAAAAAGTTATGTAGATAATATACCGATATTTAATGTGAAATGGTTAATAGAGAAAAGTAAGATAAGTGCAAGACAAGGTAAATTAAAAGAAGCTGAAAATGAAATTTTAAAAGCCTTCGATATATCGGAAGAACTTAATTTATATGAAATTATAGATGAAGTTAAAATATATTTATCTGATATTTATTTTTATAAAAAAGAGTATTATAAAGTAATAGATATTTTAAAAAGTATAGAAAAAAATATTGAAAGAAGTAATATATTAAGACTTAGAACTAAATTATATAATGATTTAAATATTTCATATAAAGAAATTAATGATTATAAAAATGCATATAATTACTTTGAAAAGTATGTAAGTCTTAAGGATGAAATTAAAAATATTCAAAATACTACAGAGGTGAGTCTCTTAGATGCAAAGAAAGAATATATGAGTAAAAAGGATTATAAGCTTTTATATGAAGAAAATAAACTAATGCTAGAAATAGGTAAAAAGATAATTTCTAGTATTACTCTTGGTGATATATTTAAGGTAATATCTAGAGAAATAAATAAAGTAATTAAGCATGATGGTATTGAGATAGTAGCATATGATAATAAAAGTAAAAGCTATAAAATTGAATTAGCTATTGAAGAAAATAATGTTGTAGAACTTAAAGAATCAAAAATACTTGATGATACTTTAATTAAATATAGTATAGATAATAAGGAAGAAATCATAATTAATGATATATTTAAAGAATATTATCACTATATAAAAGATATAGAAAGATATAACAAATTTGTAGCTGAAAGATATCCTAAGTGGAAAAACGAAAGTAATTCAAATTCAGCAATGATAATTCCTATTATTATAAAAAATAATGTTATAGGCTGTATAAGTGTTTACTCTTATGAAAGTAATGCTTATGCAATGAAGGATTTAGTTAGATTTAAAATATTATCTGCTTACATAGGGATAGCATTAGAAAATTCTAAATTATATAAGGAAGTTGAATATAATGCAAATTATGATGCTTTAACTAATATATATAATAGAAGAAGAAGTATTTATAAGATAAATAAAATAAGAAATAATATAGATAAAATAAGTGGAAAATATTATTTAGCTATGATAGATATAGATAACTTTAAAAAGATAAATGATGTATATGGTCATAATGCTGGTGATAAAATACTTGTAGAAGTAAGTAAGCTAATAAAAGAAAATATAGATAAAAAAGATATTTTGGGAAGATATGGTGGAGAAGAATTTATATTAGTATTTGACGGTAAAAATGATTATATAAAAATATTAGAAGATATAAGAATTAAAATAGAAAACTTAAAAATAAAATATCAGGATAGTTTAATTAGTGTTACGGTAAGTATAGGTGTAGAAGAATTATATGATAGTAGCAGAACATTAGAAGAAAATGTATCTATAGCTGATAAGAAATTATATAAAGCTAAGAACACTACTAAAAATTTAGTTGTATATTAAATTTAGAGTGAGGTGTTTATTTGGAAAAATTAATTTTAAGAAGAATTAAATTAATGATTATGAGTATATTTATATTCATTTTTTGTGTTGGATCAATAAGTATTTTTATAGTTAAAAATAAGTCCATTGATAAAGATTTAATGGATATGATTTCTCAAATCCAAAATACATATAAAGAAAATAAATTAAATATAGAATTAACTAAAGAATTTTTTAAAGATGATTATTTCAATAGAGCTTATGCAGTAGATTATATTTTGAATAATAATCCAGAAGAAAATTTAAATAATGAATCTTTAAAAAAAATAAAAAGATTAATGGAAGTAGAGTCTATACATATTGTAGATAAAAATGGGATTGTAGTATTAAGTAGTGATGATCCATCAATAGGACTTGATTTATTAAATTCTAAAGAATCTGCTGCATTTTGTGATTTGATAAAAGGAATAGAAGAGGATGGAAAGGTAATTCAACTAGATGGTATAAGTATATCAAGTGGAGAAAAGAAGATATATGTGGGGGTTAAATCAAGCTTACCGGAATACTCCTTTATACAAATAGCATTAGATAGATCTGTTTTTGATGATTTAATAAAGATGTATTCTATAGAATATATTGTTAATAATACTCCAAGCGCTTATGAAAAAACTCTTTTTGTTGTAGATAAGGATAGTGGAGTTTTAAGAGCAATTACAAAAAATAATGAACAAACCGTAGAATTTGAAAATATAAGTAATAATGAAGAGTTTAGAAATAAATTATATGAATTAACTGTTGGAGATATTATAAAAGTTAACAATAAATATAAATATATAAAAACAAAAATTATAGATAATTATATTATAGGAGCCCATATAGATTTATATTCAGCATATAAAGTTCTATTATTAGACATATCTATTTTAATAATAGGATTAATAATAGGATTTTCATTAATAATTATTATAGTTAAAGTATCACTTAAAAACTATGTTTTAGATGATGTTTTTAATATAGAAAAAAATATAGAAGAATTAATTAAAGGAAAATATAGTGTGGAATTTAATACAAAATATAATACTGAATTAAGAAAAATAAGTAATGTATTAAATCGTTGGAAGGATACTTATAAATATAAAGATGAGAGAATGTCTAGAATTATGTCTGCAATAAACACACATAGTGCAGTATTTGAATGTTTATATGGAATAAATAAAAATTTCTTTTCTGATAATATTCAAAAAATATTAGGTCTAGATGATAAGGTATGGAAAGAGATTTGTAAATCTCCAAGGGATTTTGAAAGGTATATTAATTCTTTAGAAAATAGAGATGGAATAGTTCAAATAAATAATAAATTTTTGAAAATAGTTTCATTTAAAAAAGAAAATGAGTTTTATGGAATGATAATAGATAAAACAAATGATGAAGAAGTTAAAAGTAAAATAAAGAAAGAATCTGAAACAGATGCATTAACTAAATTATTAAATAGAAACGGACTAGAGAATAGAATTAAAAATATTTTTAATGATAATAAAGAATGTGCATTAATTATTTTTGATTTAGATAATTTTAAAAGAGTTAATGATGAATTAGGACATCCTGTAGGAGATGAGGTTTTAAAAATATTTTCTAATTGTTTGCTTAATTCCTTTAGAAAAAATGATATTATATCAAGAATTGGTGGGGATGAATTTATAGTTCTAATAAATAAACATATAAGTATAGATATTTTATCAATAAAGTTAGATGAGTTATTAAATAAAATTAGAGCAAATTTACATTTTTATTATGAAAATTATGGGCTATCTACAAGTATAGGAGTAGCTTATAAAAATGAAAAAAATAATACTTATGAAAAATTATATGAAGAAGCTGATAATGCATTATATAAAGCAAAAAATTTAGGTAAAGACAGGTTTTATATAAAAAAAGAAGAGTAACTTAGTAATTTTGATTAAAAAAATGAATACTTAGAAATATATTTATTATAGGAGAAAATAAAATTTATGTATAATAAAAAGGTAAAATTAAATTTATACAAAATGTTTTTTGTTACAATTTTGTTATCTATGGGAATTTTATTTATAGGAACAGGGATAATTAAATATATAGATTACGCACGTTACGATACAGTTAGAAACACTTTAAGTAGTAAAGTAGAAGCTTACAAAATGCAAATAGAAATGCAAATAAATTCAGATATACAAATCTTAAATACTGTTTCAAGTTTTTTAAGAGTACAAAATTCTAGAGATTTAAATGATTTAGGTGATATTTTACATAAATCAAATAAGAAGAATCATTTTATAGGAATGTATAGTATTTATACAGATGGAACAGTTATAGAAAGTATTATAACTAAAAGTGAGGCAAGTTACATTAGGGTAGATGAGATACAACCTGAAATTAGAGAAATATATGAAAGAAGCCTTAATGGAGAAATAGTAGTATCAGATGCATTTTATGTGGATTATTTAAAATCTAATGTAGTTGCAGTTGGGATTCCTATATATGATGAAAAGGAAGAGGATATAGGTGGTGCACTTATAGCTTATGACACTTCAGATCAATTTAATGAAAACTTAAGTATTTCTATTAAGTCAGATAAAGAGAAAGATCTTGTAAATATTATAAAATCTAATGGAGCTTTTATAGTGAGATCCAATGAGAGATTAGATGAAACAGAAGCAAATTCTATTTATAATATGGGAATAAAATTATTAGATGAAAATGAAGTTAAATCTGCTCTAGAAAATAGAGAAGATTATTATTCCATGTTTAACTTAGATGATAGTAATTATGGAGTATATTTTAAGCAGTTAAGCTATAATAATTGGTATTTATTTTTAGTAAATTCTATTAACATAAAAGATGATTATATGAATAAAATACTAAATATAACAAGAGGAATGTTTATATTCATTGTAGCAATAATTTCATTATTTATTTTTCTAGCATACTTTATGTTGAAAAAGAGTAATAATTTGTTGGCGAAATTAGCATATTATGATGAATTAACGGGAGCATATAATGCAAATGAGTTTAGAAATAAGTGTGAAGAAGCCTTAAAGACAGAAAATAATTATTCTATAGTTGTTTTTAATATTAAAAAGTTTAAATTTATAAATAGTATATTTGGTGAGAAGTGGTGCGATGAATTACTATGTTATATTAAAGATGCTTTAGAAAAGAATACATATAATAATGAATATTATTGTAGAGAAAGTGCAGATCAATTCTTTATATTAATAAAATCTACAAATAAGAATGAAATTATGGAGAGAATTGATAAAATAAAGAGTGAAATTCAAGAATTTCCTAAAATTAAAAATCAAAATTGTGAAATAACTATATATGGTGGAATATGCAATTATATAAAGTTAGATGATGCATCAAAAATATATAAAACTATGTTAGATAATGCATTATTTATAATGAAAGAAAATAATGAAAATAAGACAAGCTTTATTTTTTATGATGATAACATTTATAAAAAAATATATAAACAAAATTACATAGAAAATAATATGCAAAGTTCTTTAGATAATAATGAGTTTAGATTATTTTTACAGCCAAAGGTTGATCCAAAAATAAATAAAGTAATTGGAGCTGAAGCTCTTGTTAGATGGATAAAGGATGATGGTACAGTTATTTATCCAAATGAGTTTATACCTTTATTTGAGAAAAATGGATTTTGTGAAAAGTTAGATTTATATATGATAGAAAAAGCTTGTCAAAAGATAAGAAGTTGGATAGATAACAATAAAGAAGCTATTCCTATTTCTATAAATCAGTCTAAATTAACTTTTTATAAGGCTGATTATATAGAATCTATATGCAAAATAACAGAAAAATATAATGTTCCTAATTCATTTATAGTATTAGAGATTTTAGAAGGTTTAGCTCTAGATAATATTAGTGATTTCAATAATACTATAGAAAAACTACATAAAAAGGGATTTAGAGTGTCTATGGATGACTTTGGAAGTCAATATTCATCGCTAAATACCTTAAGTAAATTAAAAATAGATGAAATAAAGATAGATGGAGAATTTCTTCTAAAATTAGAAAAAGATAAAGAACACAAAGATAAGCAAAAAATAATATTAAGAAATATAATCAAGTTAGCTAGAGAATTAAACTTACAAACTGTAGTAGAAGGTGTAGAAGATGAATGTCATTTAGAATTTATAAATGACTTAGGCTATGATATGGCTCAAGGATATTATTTTAGTAAGCCTATAGATGAAAAATCCTTCGATGCTAAATATATGAGTTAGAAGAAAGATAGCAATCCTTAATTTATGGATTGCTATCTTTCTTTAGAAATTATATCTATGGACAAGTTGTGGATAATTGTATTAGAGTAGTAAAATTCGTAGTGTAAGAAATAGAGCTTTTATAATTTCCTTCCTTCAGTTTGGAAGTGTTAAAGTATCATAGCAAGGTGACTTGGAGCGCATGCGACGGAGCAAGGAATATAATGTTTATTTCTTTTTTTATAATGAAAAATTAAGAATGAAGAATGCTTAGAAATCTTATTCTAATGTGTTATAATTTATATAGAAAATTATGTAAGGATTTATTATATGAATATAAAAGAGGTTTTAGAGAATACTCCAATAATAGCTGCAGTTAAAAATGCTGAAAAACATATTTTAAATGAAAGCGATACCATAGAAATACTACCAGGAGTTATACCAAAGGTTATTGAAACTCTTTCATCAATGTCTAAAAAACCTATTATTGTAGGCGGACTTATAGAAACCAAAAATGAAGTTATACAAGCTTTAAATTCAGGAGCAACCTGTATTTCTACTACAGATGAAACAATTTGGAATATTTAAAAGCGGGAGGTACATTAAGTGGGGAAGTATATAGTAGCTTTAGATCAAGGAACAACAAGTTCAAGGGCAATACTTTTTGATAAGGATCAAAATATATTAGCAATAAGTCAAAAGGCAATAACTCAAATATATCCTAAAGAAGGATGGGTTGAACATAATCCAATGGAAATATGGGCAAGTCAATATGGAGTTCTTCAAGAGGTTATAGCAAAAACCAATATACTTCAAGAAGAAATTGCAGCTATAGGAATTACAAATCAAAGAGAAACAACAATAGTATGGGATAAAAATACTGGGGAGCCTATTTATAATGCTATTGTTTGGCAATGTAGAAGAACCTCGAGCACAATAGATAAATTAAAAGAAGAGGGATATGAAGATTATATAAGAGAAGTTACTGGATTAATTCCAGATGCCTATTTTTCAGGGACTAAAATAAAATGGATATTAGATAATGTTGAAGGTGCAAGAGAAAAAGCTGATAAAGGGGATTTGCTTTTTGGTACTGTAGATACATGGCTTCTTTGGAAGCTAACAAATGGTGCCGTTCATGTTACAGATTACACAAATGCATCTAGAACTATGCTTTATAATATAAAAGAGTTATGTTGGGATGAAAAACTTTTAAATATATTAGATATACCAAAATCAATGTTACCAGAAGTTAAAAATTCATCAGAAGTATATGGATACACTGTTCTAGGGGGAAATGGAAGAGGAGAAGTAAGGATACCAATAGCAGGAATTGCAGGGGATCAGCAAGCAGCTTTATTTGGACAAACTTGTTTTAATAAAGGTGATGTTAAAAACACTTATGGTACAGGGTGTTTTTTACTTATGAATACAGGAGAAGAACTTATTAGGAGTAAAAAGGGACTTTTAACAACTATAGCAATTGGAATAGATAATAAAATTCAATATGCCCTAGAAGGTTCAGTTTTTGTTGGAGGAGCTGTAATTCAATGGATTAGAGATGAATTACAACTTGTTGATGATTCAGCTGATACTGAATACTTTGCACAAAAGGTAGAAAATAATGGTGGAGTATACGTAGTTCCAGCCTTTGTAGGACTTGGTGCACCATATTGGGATCAATATGCAAGAGGTGCTATATTAGGATTAACAAGAGGATCTAATAGAAATCATATAATAAGAGCAGCACTAGAATCTATAGCATATCAATCAAAGGATGTTTTAGAAACAATGGAAAAAGAAGTAGGGTCAAAAATAAAAGCATTAAAAGTAGATGGTGGAGCAAGTAGAAACGGATTTTTAATGAAGTTCCAAGCAGATATAATAAATGCAGAAGTAAGAAGACCTATAATTACAGAAACAACAGCCCTTGGAGCAGCCTACTTAGCAGGTCTAGCTATAGGATTTTGGAAAGATAAAGAAGAACTATCACAAAATTGGTATGAAGGCGAAAAATTCATTCCAACTATGAGCGAAGAAGAAAAAAATAAAATTTGCTTAGGATGGAAAAAAGCAGTTACAAGAAGTTTATCCTGGGAAGAAAAATAAATTATACACAAATATGGTTATTAATGGTATAATATAGATAATGGGAAAAAATAATTTATTAAAGTGCTGTTAGAGAATTAGAGTCAAGCACAAAATAAAGGTAATACCTTTATTTTGTCTTGGCTCTTTTTAAGTTAAAAATTAAAAATGTAGAATGTAAAATTTATGATGTTTTGCAAAGCAAAACTTAAATTTAATTGGTGCGAAGCACCTTCTATTTAAAAATCCTTTGGATTTTTTTCCTTAATTTTTAATTTTTCATTCTTAATTTTTCATTAAAACTGGAGGTTTTATAAATGTATGATGTAGTAATAATCGGTGCTGGTGTAATAGGTACATCAATTTTTAGGGAGTTAACTAAATATAATGTAAAAGTTGCTATAGTTGAAAAGGAAAATGATGTTTCAATGGGGACTTCAAAGGCTAATTCTGCAATTATTCATGCTGGATATGATCCAAAGGCAGGAACTTTGATGGCAAAGTTTAATGTTAAGGGAAATGAAATGTTTGGGGATATATGTGATGAATTAGATGTTCCATTTAAAAGAAATGGTTCTTTAGTTTTAGCTTTTGACGATGAAGAATTAGAGGCTGTAAAAAAACTTTATGAAAATGGAAATAAAATTGGAGTTAAGGGTTTAAGAATTTTAAATAGAGAAGAAGTTAAAGAATTAGAAGAAAACGTGTCTGATAATGTATTAGGAGCATTATATGCACCAACTGGTGGTATTGTTGGAGTTATGGAATACACTATTGCTTTAGCTGAAAATAGTGTTTTAAATGGTGGGAAAATATTTTTAAATTCTGAAGTTGTAAAAATAGAAAAGGATGATACTTTTAAAATTACAACTAGTAAAAACGGAGTTATTGAAGGGAAATATATAGTAAATGCAGCAGGAGTTTATTCAGATGCTATTCATAATTTAATATGTAAAGAAAGTTTTAAGATAATTCCAAGAAGAGGAGAATATTTTGTGATGGATAAATCTCAAGGAAAATTATTTACCAATACAGTATTTCAATGTCCAACAACTCTTGGAAAAGGAATATTAGTAACTCCAACAGTACATGGAAATTTAATTGTTGGACCTAATGCAGAAGATATATATGATAAGGACGCTGTAAATACAACGTCAGAAGGACTAGATTATGTAATAGAAACTACTAAGAAAACAACTGAAAATATTAATTTTAGAGAAAGTATAAGAAATTTTGCAGGTCTTAGAGCAATACCTGATACAGGAGATTTTATAATAGGAGAAGATAAAGATGTAAAAGGCTTTGTTGATGTTGCAGGAATGAAATCACCTGGATTATCTGCTGCACCTGCTATTGCAATAGAAGTAGTTAAAATTCTTCAAATCATAGGATTATCTAATGAAGAAAATAAAAATTTTAATGGAAATAGAAAGAGAATAATTTTTAATGAATTATCAAGAAAAGAAAAAGAAGAGCTTATAAAGAAAAATCCATCTTACGGGAAAATAGTTTGTAGATGTGAAAATATAACAGAAGGAGAAATTGTAGATGCTATAAAAAACTCTTTTGGAAGTATAACGGTAGATGGAGTAAAGAGAAGATGTAGACCAGGAATGGGAAGATGCCAAGGTGGATTCTGTGGTCCAAGAGTAGTAGAAATTATAGCAAGAGAATTGAACAAAGATTATACAGAGGTTGCTCAAGAAAAAGAAGGCTCTTACATTTTATTAGATAGAACAAAATAGGAGGAATTTTAATTATGAAATATGATTTAGTTGTAATTGGTGGAGGACCAGCTGGGCTTGCAGCAGCATACGAAGCTTATAATAATGGAGTAGAAAAAGTTCTTATTATAGAAAGAGATATGGAGCTTGGAGGAATATTAAATCAATGTATACACAATGGCTTTGGGCTTCACACTTTTAAGGAAGAATTAACAGGGCCAGAATATGCACAAAGATTTATTAATATGATAAAAGAAACAAATATAGAAGTTATGTTAAATGCCATGGTATTAGATATTGAAAAAAATAAAACAGTTCATGTTATAAATTCAGAAGATGGATATATGGAAATTCAAGCAAAGGCAATAATTCTATCCATGGGATGTAGGGAAAGAACTAGAGGAGCTATTAATATTCCGGGAGATAGACCATCAGGTATATTTAATGCAGGATCTGCTCAAAGATATATAAATATTGAAGGATATATGCCAGGAAAAGAAGTTGTTATATTAGGATCTGGAGATATTGGACTTATAATGGCAAGGAGAATGAGTTTAGAAGGTGCAAAGGTTAAAGCAGTAGTAGAGCTTATGCCTTATTCAAATGGATTAAATAGAAATATTGTTCAATGCTTAGATGATTATGATATTCCATTATATTTATCTCATACTGTTATAGATGTTAAAGGAAAAGAAAGATTAGAAAAGGTTGTTATAGCAAAGGTAGATGAAAAAAGAAAACCTATAAAGGGAACAGAAATAGAGTTTGATTGTGACACTCTTTTATTATCAGTAGGTTTAATACCAGAAAATGAATTATCAAATAAAGTTGGTATAATAGGAGATAAAAGAACAAATGGACTTATAGTCAATGAAAGTATGGAAACTTCAATAGAAGGAATATTTGCCTGTGGGAATGTTGTTCATGTTCACGATTTAGTAGATTTTGTTACTGAAGAAGCAAAACAAGCAGGATATTCAGCAGCTAAATATATAAAAGATACTTTGGTTAGAGGAGAAGATATTAATATTATAAATGGAAAAAATATAAATTATACAGTGCCTCAAAAAGTATCTATAGAAGGAATTGAAGATAAACTAAGAATATTTATGAGAGTAAATAATGTTTATAAAGATAAGGATATTACAGTTAAAAATGAAGATAAAGTTATAGCTAAATTTAAAAGAAAACATTTAGCTCCATCTGAAATGGAACAAATTCTTTTAAATAAAAGTATTTTAGAAAACTTAAGTGGCGCTATAGTTATATCTTTAGAGGATGGTGAGTAATATGATTAAAGAATTAATATGTATAAGTTGCCCTATGGGATGCCATTTAAAAGTAGATACAGATAAATTAGAGGTTACAGGTAATACCTGCAAAAGAGGAAAAATTTATGGAATAAATGAAGTAACAAATCCAGTTAGAGTAGTGACAACTACAGTTAAAATAGAAGGTGGAGAGCATACTGTTTTACCAGTAAAAACAAAGATGCCAATACCAAAAGATTTAAATTTTAAATGTATAGAAGAATTAAATAAAATAACAGTTAAATCTCCAATTAAGATGGGCGATGTTATTATTGAAAATATCCTAGATACAGGAGTAGATGTAATAGCAACTAGAGATCTTTAAGAGATTTTAAATACATTAATTTTTAAGTGTTAAAATATCATATCCAGGTTCCGCCTTACAGCTCCAAGTCACCTTGCTATGATATTTTCAACACTTCTTGCAAAGAATTTAAAATAAAAATTTTAAAAGTCCTCTCTTAAACGTATTTAAGTAAATGATAATAAAAACTTAAATATAAAAGGAGAGGATTTTTATGTCTTTAATACAAAAACTTATTTCAGAGGATAAATATAACTTGAAATGTCCCTATACAATGAAGCCAAAGGGTATATGCATTCACAATACTGAAAATGATGCAAAAGCACAAAATGAAATTTCTTATATGCAAAATAATCAAAGCTCTACATCTTTTCATATAGCTATAGATGATAATGAGTCAATTCTTGGAATACCCCTTAATAGAAATACTTGGCATGCAGGTGATGGAGAAAATGGGGATGGAAATAGAAACTATATTTCAGTAGAAATTTGTTATTCAAAATCAGGAGGAGAAAGATTTAATAAGGCTGAAATGAGAGCAGCTAAAGAAGTAGCTAAATTATTAAAAGAGTATGGATGGACAATAAATAATATAAAAAAACATCAAGATTTTAGCAGAAAATATTGTCCGCATAGAACTTTAGATTTAGGGTGGCAAAGGTTCTTAAATTTAATTCAAACAGAACTTAATAACTTTAATAATATAGTGGAATTATATAGAGTAAGAAAAACCTTTGAAGATGCAAAATCACAAATTGGAGCTTTTAGCATTCTTGAAAATGCAAAGAGATGTTCAGATATGAATAAAGGATATAGTGTATTTAATAGTAATGGAACTAAAATTTATCCCTAAAACACTTAACATTTTTTATTTTTTAGAAATTATAAAAAATTTACCATGTGAATAATATTTTTATAATTTCTTTCCTTCAGTTTGCAAAGAGATAAACATTGTATGACGTCGACTTGGAGCGTATGCGACGGAGTAAGGAATATAATGTTTATCTCTTTTTTTGTTTTTAAATTGAAAAAAAGAGCATAATATAAAAGAATAAAATTTCTTTATTAATTTATACCAATATACAAAAAGCTATATTTAATTAAAAAAATTTTATTATATAATTCAAAATATGCTATAATATAGTAGAATTTATAGGCTTAGAAATAATCTGCAAAATTCCAAGAAAGATTCGGAGGTTTAAATGATGAATAAAGGTTTAAGATTAGATTTATCTAAAGTAGAACCATATGTTAAGATTGAACAAGAACTTAGCAATATGGAAGCAATGGTAAAGTGTGCACATGACACTCTTACAAATGGTACAGGTGCTGGTAATGACTTTTTAGGATGGTTAGATTTACCTGTAAACTATGATAAAGATGAATTTGAAAGAATAAAAAATGCAGCAGAAAAAATAAAGAAAAATTCCGATGCTTTAATAGTTATAGGTATAGGTGGATCATACTTAGGACCAAGAGCTGCTATAGAAATGTTAAATAGCAATTTCTATAATGTTTTAAAGAAAGATCAAAGAGATACTCCACAAGTATTCTTTGTTGGAAATAATATTAGTTCAACATATTTAGCTGATCTTTTAGATGCAATAGAAGGTTTAGACATAAGTGTAAATGTTATATCTAAATCAGGTACTACTACAGAACCTGCTATAGCATTTAGAGTATTCAAAGACTATATGGAAAAGAAATATGGTGTAGATGGAGCTAAGGAAAGAATTTTTGCAACTACTGACAAGAGTAGAGGAGCATTAAAATCATTAGCTGATGAAATGGGATATGAAACATTTGTTATTCCAGATGATGTTGGAGGAAGATTCTCAGTATTAACTGCAGTTGGTTTATTACCAATAGCTGTAGCTGGAATTAGCATAGATGAAATGATGCAAGGAGCTGCTGATGCAAGAGAAGCATATGCAACTGATGATTTCAAAAATAACGATTGCTACAAATATGCAGCAATGAGAAATATCCTATACAATAAGGGTAAAAATGTAGAAATATTAGTTAACTACGAACCAGGTTTACACTACTTCAATGAATGGTGGAAACAATTATACGGAGAATCAGAAGGAAAAGATCAAAAAGGTATTTTCCCTGCAGCAGTTGATTTTTCAACAGATTTACACTCAATGGGTCAATTTATCCAAGAGGGTACTAGAATGATGTTTGAAACTGTTCTTAATGTAGAAAAAGCAAAGAGAGAAGTTTTAATAGAAGAAGTTGAAGGAAACTTAGATGGATTAAACTTCTTAGCTGGAAAAACTATAGATTTTGTTAACAAACAAGCATTCAATGGAACTTTATTAGCTCACAATGATGGTGGAGTTCCTAACATGGTATTAAATATTCCAGAGCTTAGCCCATATTACTTTGGATATATGGTATACTTCTTTGAAAAAGCTTGTGGTATAAGTGGATACTTATTAGGAGTAAACCCATTTGACCAACCAGGAGTTGAAGCATACAAGAAAAACATGTTTGCTTTACTTGGAAAACCAGGTTTTGAAGATTTAAAAGCTGAGTTAGAAGCTAAATTAAAATAATAATGAGAATTATAGTAGATGGAGATGCCTGTCCAGGTATCTCCATTATTGAAAATATAGCAAAAAAATATGGGCTTGAATTAATTGTATTTTGTGATATTCATCATTACATAAGGCTAGATTATGGTGAAGTTAAAGTTGTAGATAGTGGATTTCAAAGTGTAGATATGTATGTAGTTAATATATGCAAGGAAAAAGACATAGTTATAAGTCAAGATTATGGAGTTGCAGCTATTGCTTTAGGTAAAAAAGCCTTTGTTATAAATCCAAAGGGATATTATTATAATGAAGAAAATATTGATAGATTATTAGAAGAAAGACATATATCTCAAAAAATAAGACGTGCAGGTGGAAGAACGAACAATCCTAAAAAAAGGACAAAAGAAGACGACTTAAGGTTAGAAAAAAACTTAATAAAGATAATAGAATGTAATATAAGAGAATAAACTGTAGAAATATAAAATACGGTTTATTCTTTTTTCTTTATACAGATGACAAATTTCGTTTTATATTTCATTATGGTGAAGGTATAATAATATTAGGGAACATTGAGAAAAAATAGGGTGTGAGGTTGTGAGAAAAATGATTTTAACTTTTGATAAAAAAAGTCCATCCAAAGTAGATGAAGATATTAGTATAAAGGCTATTTGTGAAGAAAATGATAATTTAGAATATAAATTTTTTCAAGGAGCTCAAGGAGAGAGAAATTTAGTGTGGAAGCAAATTCGTGATTTTTCAGGAGAAAATGAATGTATTTGGAAGCCTAAAGAACCTGGAGAATATATGTTGATGGTACAAGCTGTAGATAATAGTAGTGGAAGTACAGAAACAATTAGAGCAACATATGAGATAAAGGGCATAGAAGAAAAAGATTCAATAGAATGTAAGAATACAGTAAATAAGTTAATAAAAAATGTAATTATAGATAAAACAAGCTTAATAGTAGGAGAAAAAATAAATTTAGAGGTTCTTGCTTCAGAAGAGGAAGAGGTTTTATTATATAGATTTTGGATTAATGGTAAACAAGGTTGGGAGCCTTTAAAAGATTACAGTACAGAAAATAAGTTAACTTATACAACAACAGAAGTAGGAGATGGAGAAGTATTGATTGAGTGCAAAAGACCATCTTCATCTGATAATGTAGATGATTTTACTACAGTAAGATTTAAAGTTAAAGAGCAGCCTATTATTGAAATTAATTCATTTGTTTGTATGACAGAAAATATATTAGTAGGTGAAGAGCTTGTTTTTAAAGTTGGAGTTAATTACGAAAAAAGTAGAACTATTCTATATAAATTTTTAAAAGTAGATTTAAATGGAAGAATATCCTGTATTCAAGATTATTCAACTAAAAATATAGTTTCTATAAGTGAAAAAGAAAAAGGGAAATATAAAATATTATGTTGTGTAAGAGATATATTTTCTAATAAAGCCTATGATGATAGGGCTGCTATCATATATGTAGTTAAACCTTATGAAGAAATTAAAATAAGAAGCTTTTCTTCAGAATTAAGCTCACCTCAACTTTCTGGAAATACAATACCCTTTAAAACATCTGTAATTGGAGGCAATGAAATTCTTTATAGGTATATAGTTGAAGGACCTGTTGCAGAGGACACTGGCTATATTAGATCAAGGAATTTTAATTGGGAAAGCAAAATTGAAGGTGATTATAAAGTTATCTTAATGGCTAAGGATATATCTTTTGAAGGTGATTATGAAGATATAAGTGGATTAAACTTTAAAATTGAAAAAAAGGGAGAAAAGCCTGTAAGAATAATAGAAATTAATCCAAGTAAGACTAGAGGTTGTATAAAGGGAGAGCCAATTAATTTAAAGGTTAAGGCTGAAGGTGGAACAGATCTTAAGTATTCATTTATAGTATATAAAGATGGTGTTGAAAAAGAAAGAAGCAATTATGGAGTAACTAATTGGGTTAACTTTACTCCAGAAGATAGTGGTGAGTATCAAGTAGAAGTAAGAATAATTGATAAATATTCATCTAGAGAATACGATGCTCATGATTATATATTCTTTAAAGTTAAGGACTACGAACAAGCAGAAATAGATTATGTTTTATTACAAGGAAAAGAATATTATTTAGTAGGAGATACGATAGAGTTTGAAATTATTGCACAAAATACAAAAAACATATTATTAAGATATGTAACTAAAATTAATGGACATGAAATTGAAGATACAGGTTTTATAAAAAATAAGTATATAAAGGTAAAACCTAAATGTTCAGGAAAATATACTTTTGAAATTTATGCAAAAAATATATTATGCAAAGAAGATTATGATGTAAAAAAAGAAATTTCAGTTTATGTAAATGAAGCAACTCCAGTAACTAATACTAAAATAAATATAGATAGAGATAAAATAATTGAAGGACAAGAAGTAACTTTTGAAGTATCAAGTGAAGGTGGAAAAGAAGTTTGTTATGAATTTTATATAATGGAGAAGGGGAATTGGGTTAGAGTTCAAAACTATAGTAGAAAAAACTATTATACATTTCTCCCATTTACAAGTGGTAATTATAGAATTTTAGTTTTAAGTAAAAGTTATTATAAAAAAGTTAATTATGAAGACTATGCAGATTTAGAATTTGAAGTTAGGACTTAAGAAATACATTTTTTATTCGAAATTTATAATAAATGTATTAGGATATATAAATGTACTATTTAAAATAAATAGTACATTTTACTTGAGAGTGAGGGAAAGTTTTTGGATATTTCTAACATAGAAAATTTTCTAGGATTAACAATAGAGAAAGAGATATTAAAAAAAGCAATTGGAGATGGAGCAGAATTTGATTTAGTATATGAAGCTATGTTAAATAGTCAGATGGAGAATATAAAATCAGATAATGAAAATAGTGAGGAAAGTATATTTACAAGTAAAGGATACGGACAAAGTCTTGAAAATATTCCATTAAAAATAAGAAAAGAGGAAATACAAACAGGAGAATTACTATTAGAAACTATAAGCGACGATAGTTATAATAGTAGTATTAGTACTTTAAATAATAATTTAGATACGTATTCTTTAGAAGACACTTCTGTTAGTGTGGAAGATATATATAGTACTGTTGATAAGTATTGTAATAAATATGGTGTGGATAAAAATTTAGTTTTAGCTATAATTAAGCAGGAATCGAATTTTAATCCAAATGCAGTTTCATCAGCAGGAGCAAAGGGACTTATGCAAATAATGGATTTTAATTTAGAATCCTATGGAGTAAATGATCCTTTTGATATTGATGAAAATATTGAAGCTGGTGTTAAACATATTAAATCTTACTTAGATATGTATGATGGAAATGTTGAGATGGCATTAATGGCTTATAATGCAGGACCGGGGACAGTTCAAAGAAGAGGGGTTACCTCTTTGAATGATTTATATAAAATGCCAGCAGAAACACAAAATTATGTGGCAAAAATAATGAAACAACTAAAATAGGAGAGAATTATCAAAAGAAATGGCATTATATATACTATATTTTGGTATATTTAAGAATTTATTAAATTTTAGAGAAAATTATACTCAAAATATTTGGTTTGCAAATAAATATAGAAAGAAAAGTATCTACTAAATTAACAATTATAATACTATATATTTATTTACAAAGGATGTTTTGTATAGATTATAAGAAAATAAAAAATATAACTAGAAATAAAATTTCTAGTTATATTTTTTATTACAGTTTGTTGAAAAACCCCTGTTTAAAAAAACAGAGGTTTTTTTTCTATTTTAAATTGTGGATAAATTTAATATTAA
>NZ_JACSQZ010000051.1 GCF_014836325.1 Clostridium gallinarum | reverse complement strand
TTATTAAATATTCCAAAATATCATTCCTAAATATTATTCTTAATAAATATTATACTTTTAAGTATATAAAAAGTGAGTGTTTTGTATAAGATATTAATTTATTAATTCGAATTATATGATATAATAAAAAAGCAGATTTTTATAAGGAGAGAAATATGAATATACAGATATTTGGTAGAAAAAAATGTTTTGATTCTAAAAAAGCAGAAAGATATTTTAAAGAAAGAAAAATTAAATTTCAATATATAGATTTGGATATTAAAGCTATAAGTAAAGGTGAATTAAATTCAATAAAAAAGAATATTTCTATAAATGATCTCATTAATCAGAATACTAAAGAATTTAAAAGTTTAAATTTAGATAAAATAATAAGTTTGGAAATGAAGGAAGAAATTCTTCTTAAAAACCCCAAATTATTTAAAACTCCTATTGTTAGAAATGGTAACTTAGCTTCTTTAGGTTATGCAAAAGAAGTATGGGAAAAATGGGAATAGAAATATAGGTGACACAAATGATTAGGATAAAAATACAAAAGGGAAGAAATGATAAACCTATTTTTAAAATAAAAATAAGTGATAGAGAGATAGAACATTATAAATTTTTAAAAAGAGCATTAATTGAAGGAAAAGCTATTAATGGCAACTTTAATTATGAAATTCCACTTAGATTTTTAGTTCCCATAGTAAATAATATAGATAAAGATAATTTATCTATAGATAGATATAGCAAATTAGAGTTCTTAGAATTTTATGATGAATATGAAGAAAATTATTATGCTAGCTTTACAGCAACGGCTAAGTTTATGAAAATATGGAGAGAGGAAAATTGTCCTAATATATTCAAGATTAAAATTGATCCAAAAAACTTAAGTTTAAGTAAAGAAGTAGCTTTTAAAAAAGTAAAAATAAAAATTGATTTAAATTTATAAAAAAGAATCAAAGCAACTTGGCTTTGATTCTTTTTTATAATTAATGAAGGAGATGAATTTATATGGATTAGTTTTAAAGCTAATAGCTAATATAATATATGAAAATTAAAAAATAAGTGCTACAAAAAATACTTTTATTCTTTTATATCAAAATGAGAAAAATTATTAAAATGATACAAAGGCTTATTGTCTTGAGTAAGGAGGATTATATAATAAATATTTATCATTTTAATATAATAAAATTTTTAAAAAATAAATAATATCCAAATAAATACAGTGCTTGAAGGGATAAGAAGTTGTTAAGGTTTTGGCATACTTATTGCTTTAAATAAATATTGAAACTTTAAAGGATCTTTTTAGTTTTTTATAATTATTAACATGTAGCTATGTGAACAAAATTCAATTAAAACGATTACTTATGTGGTATGAAGGAATAGGATTATTATCAAAATGATAATATTTTTTTCATAGTGATAATAATCATATATTCTCGAGTGATGTATAAGATTAATCTAATTAACTTACATGAGGGGGAATATATTATTATGTTAGAGGTAGGGAAAAAAAGAAAAAAAAGTACTTCAATATTTGATGTAGATGGAGTACCAAGCTTAAAAAAGGCTATACCATTATCATTACAACATTTACTTGCTATGATAGTTGGAAATGTTACTCCAGCTATAATAGTTGCGGGAATTACAGGAATGAACTTAAGTGATAAAACATTGTTAGTTCAATGTTCATTATTTATGGCAGGGATTGCAACATTAATGCAGTTGTATCCTATATGGAAACTAGGAGCAGGACTACCAGTAGTAATGGGGATAAGCTTTGCTTATGTACCAACTTTAACTGCTATAGGTTCTGCATATGGAATTGAGGCTATATTTGGAGCTCAATTAATAGGCGGAATTGCTGCAATATTAGTTGGTGCTTTTATTAAACCACTTAGAAAACTATTTCCACCATTAGTTGCTGGAACTGTAGTATTTACAATTGGTTTATCCTTATATCCAACAGCTATAAAATATATGGCTGGTGGAGTAGCTTCAAGTGATTTTGGAGCTCCTATAAATTGGACTATTGCATTTGTTACATTAATTGTAGTTTTATTCTGTAATCATTTTACTAAGGGATACGTAAAATTAGCATCTATATTAGTAGGTATAATAGTGGGATATGTTTTTTCAATAATTATCGGAAGGGTTAGTTTTGATGCTATTTCATCAGCAGGATGGATACAAGTTCCAACACCATTACATTATGGAATGAAGTTTATACCTTCAGCTATTATTTCTATGGTTATTATTTATATAGTTAATTCAGTTCAAGCTGTTGGAGATTATTCAGCTACAACAGAAGGAGGATTAGGAAGAGAGCCTAAGGATACTGAGTTATCTGGAGGGATAATGGCAAATGGAGTTTCAAGTATAATTGGATCATTTTTTGGAGGTTTGCCTACAGCAACCTACAGTCAAAATGTTGGAATAGTAGCTATGACTAAAGTTGTAAGTAAATATATTATAATGTTAGCTGCTGTATTTATGTTAATAGCTGGATTTATACCTAAGTTTGGTGCTTTAATTACAACGATACCACAAAGTGTTTTAGGCGGTGCTACTATAATAGTATTTGCAATGATAACAATGACTGGTATAAAGGTGATTATAAAAGATGAACTTTCAAGTAGAAACACGAGTATAGTTGGACTTTCAGTTGCACTAGGAATGGGAGTAACACAAGTTTCAGGTGCATTAGATGCATTTCCAAGCTGGGTTAATATGGTTTTTGGAAGTTCTCCAGTTGTAATAACTACTATAACAGTTATTTTATTAAATTTAATACTGCCTAAGAAAACTATTAAAGATGAAGATAATGAGAGAAGTAAAATAGAAGAGTAATAGTAAAAGGCTGTATATAGAAAAATATTATATATAGCCTTTGATTTTTATAGAGATATAAAGAAATTAATAAAGACTTGGAATTTAAAATTATCAAAATGAGAAGTATTTTAAATAAATGATTAAAAAGTTCCAAATAAAGGTCTTATTTTATTAATTACATAAGGGGGAATTTTAAAATGGTAGAGATTTGGAAAAGAAGTAATGAAAATAATAGAAATACTTCTGTTTTTGATTTAGATGGAGTACCACCAATAAAAAAGGCTATACCATTATCGTTACAGCATTTATTAGCAATGATAGTAGGTAATGTGACACCAGCTATTATTGTTGCTGGAGTAGCTGGTGCAAGTTCAAGCGATAAAGCGCTTTTAGTTCAATGTTCTTTATTTATAGCAGGTATAGCTACATTATTACAATTATATCCTATATGGAAGCTTGGTTCAGGTCTTCCGGTAGTTATGGGAGTTGGATTTGCATATGTGCCAACATTAACAGCTATAGGTGCAACTTATGGAATAGAAGCTATTTTTGGAGCTCAATTAATAGGGGGAGTAGTTGCAGTTTTAGTAGGTATATTTATTAAACCGTTAAGAAAGTTATTTCCACCATTAGTGGCAGGAACAGTTGTTTTTACAATAGGATTATCTTTATATCCAACAGCTATTAAATATATGGCAGGAGGGGCAGGGGCATCTGATTTTGGCTCAATACAAAACTGGATTATAGCCTTTATAACTCTAGGCGTTGTATTGTTTTGTAATCATTTTACAAAAGGATATTTTAAACTTGCATCTATACTTATAGGTATAATAGTTGGATATGTTTTTGCTATAATGTTCAATAAAGTAGACTTTAGTGCTATAGCTAATGCTGGATGGGTACAAATACCTAAGCCTTTACATTTTGGGTTAAAATTTTATCCATCAGCAATATTATCAATAGTAATTATATATATAGTGGATTCAGTACAAACGGTTGGTCAATATTCAGTTGCAACAGAAGGAGGATTAGATAGAGATCTTAAGGATTCTGAATTATCTAATGGAATAATTGGAAATGGAGTAGTTAATATAATTGGTTCAATTATGGGAGGTTTACCAACATCAACATATGGTCAAAATATTGGAATAGTTGCTATGACAAAGGTTGTAAGTAAATTTGTAATAGCTTTAGCAGCTGCTTTTATGTTGGTAGCAGGATTTATTCCTAAAATTGGTGCTTTAATAACTACTGTACCACAAAGTGTTCTTGGAGGAGCTACAGTTATAGTATTTTCAACAATTACAATGACTGGAATTAAACTTATATTTAAAGATGAACTATCAACTAGAAATATAACTGTTGTTGGATTATCAGTAGCTTTAGGAGTTGGTATAACACAAGTTCAAGGAGCATTAGATGCTTTCCCAGAGGCAATAAGAACTTTATTAGGAAGTTCACCAGTAGTTGTAACTACGATTTTTGTAATATTCTTAAACTTGATATTACCAAAGCAAAGTTTAAAACAAGAAGAAGAAGAAAGAAAACAAATAGATAAAAAATAGATAAAAAGCTACCGGGAATGCGGTAGCTTTTTATCTATTTTATACTTAAAATGGCATAAAAATTGCGAAAGGATAGGGAGATATTAAATTAGCAAAAGAGGTGTTTATAAATGCCATCTATTTTGAAAGAAATTCAAGGCGCAGTAATGAGATATATAAATATCGTTGAAAAGATATTAAATGTTGATGTAGAGGTAGTAGATGAAAATTTAATTAGAATAGCAGCTACAGGTATCTATAAAAATAGAATAGATAAAGATATATCAAAGCAAGGCTATGCATATAGAGAGGTTTTAAAAACAGGTGAATTTAAAGCAATTACAGAACCAGGTAAGGATAGCATATGTAGAGATTGTATAAAAAGAGGAAAATGTGAAGAATTATTTGAAATGAGTACACCTATAAAGTTTCAAGGTAAAATAATAGGTGTTTTAGGGCTGGTTTGTTTTAATGAAGAGCAAAGAGATCAAATTCTTGAAAGATTTAATAATTATAGAGCTTTTATAGAACAAATTGCTGAATTTATAAGTACAGCAGCTTTTGAATATTATCAAAAAAAACGTGATGATATTGTAGTTAAATCATTAAACTTAATAATAGATAAAATGGACCAAGGAGTAATGGTTTTAAATAAAAATAATAAAGTAACACATATAAATTCTAAGGGAGCAGAATTTATAAAACAAGTAGACAATTTTTTTGCTTTAAGTGTATCCATAGAGCCAACAGGTGATAGTTTATTTCAAATGGATATATTTAAGGTTCTAATAGGAAATCAAAGTTTTCAATTTATAGGAAATTTATTTCCGATGGAGCTAAATGACAAACAATTTGATAAAATATTTGTATTTAGAGATTATAAGGGATTTAGAGATAATATATCAGAGTATACTAATATAAAAAATTCAATAAGAACTGATAATATATTAGGAAAAACTAAAATTATGGAAGATTTAAAAAGTAGAGTAAAAAAAATAGCACTATCCTCTTCAACTGTTTTAATTACTGGAGAAAGCGGAACTGGAAAGGAAATTTTTGCAAGATCAATACATAATGAAGGAAATAGAAGAGATAAAGCCTTTGTTGCGATAAATTGTGGTGCAATTCCAGATACTCTTCTTGAAAGTGAACTTTTTGGATATGTTAAAGGCGCTTTTACAGGTGCAGATCCTATGGGCAAAATAGGTAAGTTCGAATTAGCTAATAAAGGTACTATATTTTTAGATGAAATTGGGGACATGCCTATTTATCTTCAAACTAAATTACTTAGAGTTCTTCAAGAAAGAAAAATAACAAGAGTAGGTTCTAATAAGGAAATTGATATAGATGTAAGAGTTATTGCAGCAACAAATAAAAATTTAAAAGAACTAATAAAAGAAAATAAATTTAGAGAAGATTTATATTATAGATTAAATGTAATACCATTTGAAATTCCGTCATTAAGAGAAAGAATTAAAGATATAGATATTTTAATTGAGTTTTTTATTAAAAAATATACAGAACTTTTAGATAAAACCTTTGATTCTATAGAAATAACTGAAGAGGTAATGGAAGCTTTTTATAAGTATAGTTGGCCAGGTAATGTTAGAGAATTAGAAAATACAATAGAATTTATAGTTAATATGATTGGAACTGATGGAATAATTAATAAAGATGTTATTCCTAAAAATATATTGAATAATGATGATTACGAAAGAGAAATAGATAGTGATGAAATTATACCTATAAAAGATTTAGAAGCAAGAGAAATAAGAAAGGCTTTAGATATTTATGGAACAACTACAGAGGATAAAAAGAGAATTGCAAAAAAATTAGGAATAGGTATAGCAACTCTTTATAGAAAGATAGATGAATATAAGTTATAGATTTAGACTAGTATTTATATTTTTAAAATAAAGTTAAATCTTAATTAGACTAGATAATTATTAATAGTAAAATAGGAGCTAGTCAATTATAATATATAAAGAAAAATTTATTTAAATATTATAATACTATGAAATATAAATAGGTGAAAAATGAATGGAATAATATTAGCTTCTGGTTATAGTACTAGAATGGGAAAAAACAAATTAATGATGAAAATAAATAATGAAGAAATAATAAAACATGTAATTAAAGAAGTTAAAAAAAGTAATATTAATAATGTTATTTTAGTAGCTAGGGAAAAGGATGTTTTAGATATTGGAAAAGATTTTGAAATTAAAATTTTTGAAAATAAAGCCGCTCATCTTGGACAAAGTACTTCAATTAAAATTGGAATTAGAAATTGTGAAAATAATGAAAACTATATGTTTTTTTGTGGAGATCAACCCTTTGTAGACTTTGAATCTATAAATAAACTTATAGAAGTATCTAACAAACATAAGGATAATATTATAGTTCCAAAGGTAAATGGAAGAATTGGAAGTCCTGTTATATTTCCTAAAGTATATAAAACAGAATTAAGTTTATTAACAGGTGATGTAGGGGGAAGAGAGATAATAAAAAATAATAAGGAAAATATCATTTATGTTGAAATAGATAACTTATTATTTTTGGAGGATATAGATACAGAAGAAGATTATAAAAATTTATCAAAATTATAAATATAACTTAAATAGCAAATATCAAAATGATATTAATTATCATTTTGATATTTGCTATTTTTGTAAAGTTAACTCGTGTTATATTTTATCGATGGCATTAAGGATTATTAATAAGTTAGCGAGACATTTAGATTGCTAAATTTAAATGAAAACGCAAATTTTTTGGCATAAGAAATGCTTAACTTAATAATAAATAAAGGATAAATAGGTGGAGGGTAGTATGGATTATATAAGTATCTTTGATAAGGTTTTAAAATGCGCAGAAAAATATAGAGATGACATGAGTAAGTTTCTAAGAGAAATTATTGCAATACCTTGTGAAAGTTGTTATGAAAAGAATAAGATATTAAGAATAAAAGAAGAAATGGAAAAGGTAGGCTTTGATAAAATAGAAATAGATCCTATGGGGAATTTACTTGCATATTTAGGAACGGGAAGCCATTTAATTGCCTTTGATGGACATGTAGATACTGTAGGTGTAGGTGACCCAAGCCTTTGGAATTATAATCCTTATGAAGGAGACGAAGATGAGGAAGTAATATTAGGAAGAGGATCTAGTGATCAAGGTGGTGGAATAGCAGCTATGGTTTATGCTGCTAAAATAATAAAAGAGTTAAACTTAGAGGATGACTATACTCTACTAGTGACTTGTACAGTTCAAGAAGAAGATTGTGATGGTTTATGTTGGCAATATATAATTAATGAAGATGAAGTAAATCCAGAATTTGTAGTAATTACAGAACCAACTGCTTGTAATATATATAGAGGGCATAGAGGGAGAATGGAAATTAAGATAAGTACATCTGGTATAAGTTGTCATGGATCAGCTCCAGAAAGAGGAGAAAATGCAATATTTAAGATGGCTTCGATTCTTAATGAACTTAAAGAATTGGATGAAAAGTTAGCATATAATGATTTTTTAGGAAAAGGAACATTAACAGTATCTGAAATATTCTATTCATCACCATCAAGATGTGCAGTGGCTGATGGATGTAGTATATCTGTGGATAGAAGATTAACATATGGAGAAACCTATGAATCAGCAATAGAGGAAATAAAAAATCTACCATCTATAAAAAGTACAAATGCGAGAGTTTCAATTTATGATTATGATAAAGTTTCTTATACTGGTCTTTCGTATAACACAAAATCATATTTCCCTACTTGGGTAATTCCAGAAGAACATGATGTATGCCAAGCTTTAGTTGAAACATATAGAAATTTATTTAGAGCTAACCCAATTGTAGATAAATGGACATTTTCAACAAATGGAGTATCTATAATGGGTAGGTATGGTATACCTTGTATAGGATTTGGCCCAGGGCATGAAGACCAAGCTCATGCACCAAATGAAAGAACTTGGAAAAATGAAGTAGTAAAGTCTGCAGCAATGTATGCTTTAATTCCTAAAATGTATTTGAAGCAAATAAAAAATAAATAAATATAATTTTATATAGTATTAAACATTGTAATCTTATTGTTACAATATTTAATGCTATATTTTTTTTGTTTTATTTGTAGATTTATATTAAAAATGGTAACATAGAGGTATAGATAATGAAATACTATGGGGAAAAGGTGAGTAGCATGAAAGAAGAATTTGTTAGGGAGATTGCTAATAAAATTAGTGATGGAATTATAATTTTAAATGCAGATGATAGAGTGATTTATGCTAATAATTATATAAAAAAAGCTTTAAATGTTGGAAATAATGAAGTGCAAAAAATTATAGTAGATTTAAAAAGTAAAGAAAAGGATAATAAAATTAGTATTACTTTTAAGGAAATTGATTATGATGGAATAGGTGAAATTTTAAATTGTGATGAAATTTCATATAATTATAGTAAAATAGTCGTATTAAATAAAATTTGTAATAAAGATAAATGTAATTATGAAGCTAAAAATAATGTGTGGGGAGAAGTTCCTCTTAATGAAATAATTGGTGAATCAGAAGCTATAAAAAATATAAAAAATAAGATATTTAAGATAGCTAATTCTAGCTCTTCTGTTCTTATAACAGGAGAAAGTGGAACTGGAAAGGAAGTTATTGCAAGATCAATACATTCTCAAAGTAATAGAAGAGATAAGCCTTTTATAGCAATAAATTGTGCTGCAATACCAGAACCATTGCTAGAAAGTGAACTTTTTGGATATGAAAAAGGTGCATTTAGTGGCGCTAATAATTCAGGGAGGGTTGGAAAATTTGAATTAGCTAATGGTGGTATAATTTTTTTAGATGAAATAGGAGATATGCCCTTAGCTTTGCAAGTTAAACTTCTTAGAGTACTACAAGAAAGAAAGTTTGCTAAAATAGGTTCTAATAAAATGATTAATTTAGATATAAGAGTTATTGCAGCTACAAATAAAAATATCAAAGAAATGATAAAGGAAAAGACTTTTAGAGAGGATTTATATTATAGAATAAATGTCATTCCAATAGAATTACCTAGTCTCTCTGAAAGAAAAGAGGATATTAAACCACTAGTTTTAAACTTTATAGAAAAATATTGTAACACATGTAATTTGCCTAAGGTAAAAATAGAGAATAGTGTAATAGATAAATTAAAAAACTATCCTTGGGAAGGAAATATTAGAGAACTTCAAAATGCTGTAGAATTTATGATTAATTTAGTTGGTGAGGATAATTTAATTACGACAGATATTTTACCAGAATATATTATGAATTATTATAATAAGAAAAGTGAGTATCCGTTAAAGTCTATAATTGAAGATGATTTTATAACTTTAGAAGAACTTGAAAAGAAATATATAAATTTTGCTTTATCTAAATATGGTAGAGATACAAAAGGAAAAGCAAAAGCAGCTAAAAAGTTAGGAATAGGACTTGCGACATTATATAGAAAAAGTTAAAAACATATGAGTATAAGTGGTTAATTTTATAAAATGATTATACTTGATTTAGAATAATTTTAATTTAATATATAAGTTTTAAGTGGCTATATATAGATAATCTATATATAGCCACTTTTTATCGTAATGATAAATATATTTACTAAAATGATAAAAATATAAAGTTTATCATTTTAAATGTAATTGTTAAAAAAAAATTAAATACGAAAAATCTAAATATAGGTAGAAATATTGTTAAAAAAATATTTTGGCATGATTAATGCTTTAAATAATTATAATTCTATTATATTGGAGGGAGAAAAATGATTCTAATAGGAAATGGGATGGTAATAACTCAAGATGTTAAGAATCCTTTTATAACTAATGGAGCAGTAGTATTAAAAGATAATGTAATACTAGAAGTTGGAAATTATGAAGATTTAAAAGATAAGTATAAAGAGTATGAGTTTATTGATGCTAAAGGTAAGGTTATTATGCCAGGATTAATCAACACTCATCATCATATTTATAGTGCTTTTGCAAGAGGCATGGATAATAAGGAAGAACCTGGACAAAATTTTAATGAAATTTTAGAAAGATTGTGGTGGAAACTAGATAAGAGACTTACCCTTGAAGATACAAAATATAGTGCATATACAACATATATAGATTGCATAAAAAATGGAGTTACTACTGTATTTGATCATCATGCAAGTCCAATGCATATAACTAATAGCTTATTTACAATAGGAGAAGTTGCTAAAGAGATTGGAATAAGAACTTCCTTATGTTATGAAGTTTCAGATAGAGATGGAATAGAAATTACTGATAAAGGAATCCTTGAAAACGTAAACTTTATTAAACATGCTAATGAAGATGATAGTGATATGATAAAAGGATTATTTGGATTACATGCATCATTTACTTTAAGTGATGAAACTTTAGAAAAATGCTCTAAGGCAATTAAAGATTTAAATTCAGGCTTTCATGTTCATGTAGCAGAAGGAATAACCGATGTTCATGATTCATTAAAAAATCATGGTAAGACAATAGTTGAAAGATTATTTGATTATGGAATGTTAGGAGAAAAAACTTTAGCAGTACATTGCGTTCACATTAATAATAGAGAAATGGATTTATTAAAGGCAACTAATACTAATGTTGTAAATAATCCTGAATCTAATATGGGAAATGCAGTTGGATGTGCACCAGTGTTAGAAATTCTTAATAAAGGTATAAATATTGGAATGGGAACAGATGGATATACTAGCGATATGTTTGAGTCAATGAAGGTTTTTCCTATAATACAAAGACATAATAGATGTAATCCAAGTGTAGCATTTAATGAAACATTTAAATTATTATTTGAAAACAATAGAAATATTGCAAATAGGTACTTTAAAAAAGAACTTGGAATTTTAAAAGAAGGTGCTTATGCAGATGTAATTATAGTAGATTATAATCCACTAACACCTATGAATTCAAATAATTTATTTGGACATATGTTATTTGGATTTACTGGTAGATCTGTTACCACAACAATAATTAATGGAAAAGTTGTAATGAAGGATAGAGAACTTATAAATATAGATGAAGAAAAAATATTTAAAGCTTCTAGAGAAGTAGCACAAAAATTATGGGAAAAGATGTAGAGTTTTTATATTAAGAAAGGTGGAGCAAATATGAGTGATGTAATGAAAATAATGTCATTTGAAAGAATTATTAATTTAACTCTTGAGGATTATTATACAAAGGGAAAAATATTTGGGATTGAAGAAAAAGATTTCTATAGAGATATAGATAGTAGTATAGAAATGGACTTCTGCGGTGAGTATTTAAGATTTCCAGTAGGACCAGCAGCTGGACCTCATACACAATTAACACAAAATTTTTTAGCAGCATATTTGACTGGATGTAGATATTTTGAGCCTAAGACAGTTCAAATAGTAGCTGGTAAAGAAATGCAAGAAATGATAGCAAGACCATGTATAGATGCTAAGAATGTTGGATATAACGTTGAATGGTCAACTGAATTGACTGTTGAAGAAGCAAAAGAAGAGTATATTAAAGCTTCTGTTTTATTACAAGTTATGGGGATTGAACTTGGATTATCAGATGTTAAGGATTTTATACTTAATATAAGTGTAGGATATGATTTAAAAGGAATTCAATCAAAGAAAATTTCTGATTTTATAGATGACTTAAAAGACGCTAAAGATACAAAAACTTTTAATGAGTGTATAGAAGTATTAAAGGGAAATATAAATAAGTTTAAAAAGTTTAAGTTAGAGGATATAGATAAGATTACTTCTAAGATAACAAATATAGTAACACTTTCTACAATGCATGGATGCAAGGCAAGTGAAATTTTAGACATAGCAACTCATTTAATATCAAATAAAAAGATAAATACATTATTAAAATGTAATTCAACTTTATTAGGATATGATAATGTAAGAAAAATCTTAGATGGTTTAGGCTATAACGATATAGAACTAAAAAGAGAAGATTTTGATCATGATTTACAATTTGATATGGCTAAAGAAATAATATCAAAGCTTTTACAAGTAGGTAAAGACAATGATGTAACTTTTGGGGTTAAATTAACAAATACATTACCTGTAGTTAATACAAGAAATGTTATGCCAGGAGATGCAATGTATATGTCAGGAAAACCTCTTTATCCTATAGCTATAAATGTAGCTAAAAATATTGCAACTGAATTTAAAGATATAAAAGTATCTATATCAGGTGGAATAGATAAAAACAATGCATTAGATGTATTTAAATCAGGTATAGCTCCTATCACAATTGCAACATTATTCCTTCAACCTAAGGGATATGCAAATAATAATGCTGTATTAAATGAAATGAAAAAATTAGGACATGCCCCAAATGGTTTAAATATTGAGTTTTTAGAAGAATTAGCAGAGAAAGCAAAAAATGATGTTAATTATAAGAATAAAGGTAATGGTAGATTACTTGAAAATAAATTGGAAACATTTGATTGTTTAAAGAGTTGCGGAATATGTGTAGATGTATGTCCAAATAGAGCTAATATGAAGGTTGCAGTTGAAGGACTTTCAGCTAATTATCAAATTACACATATTGAAAATATGTGTAATGAATGTGGAAACTGTCATATGTTCTGTCCAAAGGGAGGATTCCCATATCTTAAGAAAACAACTATATATCAAGACTTAGAAGAATACCAAGACTCTAATAATACTGGAATTTTAAGAGTTGGAGAAGAAAAATTCTTATTAAGAGAAGATGGAAGAGAATATATATATGAAGTTAATTCTAAAGAAGATAAGAGTAAGTTAGAAATTACAGTAGAAACTATTTTAAAAGATTATCCTCATTATATTGATAAGGTAAATGTTGTTAATGAAGACGAATTAAAACAATATGCTTAATAAATTTTCATAAGAAAATATTTATAGGATAATCTAAGGGGGAAGGGTAAATGTTTAGTTTTAAAATAAATGGTAAATCAGTGTCTTTAGAAGAAGATATGGGTTTATTAGATTATTTAAGAGATGTTGAGCAGCTTACATCTGTAAAAAATGGTTGTGCAGAAGGTGCTTGTGGAGCTTGTATGGTCTTAATAGATGGTGTGGCACAAAGAGCATGTCTTCAAAAGTTAAGTAGATTAGAAAATAAAGAAGTAATAACAGTTGAAGGTATTAGCGAAAAAGAAAGAGATGCTTTTGCATATGCATTTGGAAAATGTGGAGCAGTACAGTGTGGTTTTTGTATACCAGGCATGGTTATAAGTGCAAAAGGATTATTAGATAAAAATTTAAATCCTACAGAAGAGGAAATTAAAAATGCTTTAAAGGGTAATATTTGTAGGTGTACTGGATATGTAAAAATAATGGAAGCTATAAAGCTTGTTGCAGAAATTTTAAGAAATAATGACGAAGTACCTAAGGTTTATTGTAAAGGCTTAGTTGGTGAAAACCTACCAAGAATAGATGCAGAAGTAAAAACTTTAGGAGTTGGAAAATATGCAGATGATTTATATTTTGATGGCATGTTATATGGATCAGCATTAAGAACAAAATATCCAAGAGCTTTAATTAAAAGTATAGATACATCAAAGGCAAAGGCTTTAGATGGTGTTTATGCAGTATTAACAGCTAAAGATGTTCCAGGAGATAGATATATTGGACATTTAGTTCAAGATTGGCCAGCATTAATAGATGTTGGTGAAATTACAAGATATTTAGGGGATTCATTAGCTTTAGTAGCTGCAAAAGATAAGAAAACTTTAAAAGAAGCATTAAGCTTAATAGAAGTTGAGTATGAGGAATTAGCTCCTTTAAGTACACCTAGAATGGCAATGGAAGAAGGAGCACCGAATATACATCCTAATGGGAATATACTAAGCAAGCAAGTTTTAAAAAGGGGTAATGCAGAAGATGCTATAAAGAATGCTAAGTATGTAGTAACAGAAACATATACTACTCCTTCAACAGAACATGCCTTCTTAGAACCAGAATGTGCAGTAGGAAACTATGAAGATGGAGTTTTAACTGTTTATACTGGTGGACAAGGTGTTTATGATGAGTTAAGAGAAATAGGTAAACTTTTAAACTTAGATTCAAGTAAATTAAGAATTAAAAGTATGCTAGTTGGTGGTGGATTTGGTGGTAAGGAAGATATGAGTGTACAACATCATGCTGCACTTCTAACTTATTATACTAAGAAACCTGTAAAAGTTACTTTGAGTAGAAAAGAAAGTCTAATAATACATCCTAAGAGACATGCCATGGAAATGGAATTTACTACAGCCTGCGATGAAAATGGTATTTTAACTGGAATGAGAGCAAGAATAATTTCAGATACTGGAGCTTATGCTTCTTTAGGCGGTCCAGTTTTACAAAGAGCATGTACTCATGCTGCAGGTCCCTATAATTATCAAAATGTTGATATAGAAGGAACTGCAGTTTATACAAATAACCCACCTGCAGGAGCATTTAGAGGATTTGGAGTAACACAATCAGCTTTCGCTAACGAGTGTAATATAAATAAACTTGCAGAACTAGTTGGTATATCTCCTTGGGAAATAAGATATAGAAATGCTATAAGACCAGGTCAAGTTTTACCAAATGGTCAAATAGCAGATGAAGGAACTGCATTAGTAGAAACACTAGAAGCGGTTAAAGATGTATTTGATAATAATGAACATGTAGGAATATCCTGTGCATTTAAAAATGCAGGAGTTGGAGTAGGAATTCCTGATACAGGTAGAGTTAGAATAGTAATTAAAGATGGAAAAGCTATTATAAGAACTTCAGCTGCTTGTATAGGTCAAGGAATTGGAACTATAGCAACACAAATTCTATGTGAAACAACAGGGCTAACTCCAGAATATGTTGGTTTTGATAGTCCAGATACATTTACAACACCTAATTCAGGTACAACTACTGCATCGAGACAAACAGTCTTTACTGGTGAAGCTACAAGACTTGCATCATTAAAGCTAAAAGAAGCGCTTAATACTAAGACACTTAATGAACTTGAAGGAGAGGAATTCTATGAAGAATTCTGTCCAGAGACAGATCCTATGGGAAGTGATAAAGAAAATCCAGTAAGTCACGTAGCATATGGATATGCTACACAAGTTGTAGTTTTAGATGATAACGGTAAGCTTATAAAGGTAGCTGCTGCTCATGATATAGGAAGGGCTATAAATCCAATAGCTGTTGAAGGGCAAATTGAAGGTGGAGTTGTAATGGGACTTGGTTATGCATTAACAGAAGATTATCCATTAAGAGATAGCGTTCCACTTGCTAGATTTGGAACATTAGGATTATTTAGATCAACAGCTATACCAGAAATTGAAAGTATTTTAGTAGAAAAAAATAAAGAAGATTTATCCTATGGAGCTAAGGGCGTTGGAGAAATAGTAGTTGTTCCAACTGCACCAGCTGTGCAAGGAGCATATTATAAGCTAGATGGAAACTTTAGAACTAAGTTACCTCTTGAAAATACTTTTTATAAGAAGGCTAAAAAATAAATATATTAATATAATATTTTAGGTATCGACAAAGTCGATACCTTTTTTATTGTATTTAGAGGAAATTATATCTATGGACAAGGTGAGGATAATTTTATAAGAGTAGTAAAATTCGTAGTGTAAGAATTAGAGTTTTATAATTTCTTTCCTTCAGTTTGCAAAGAGATAAACATTGAATGAGGTTGACTTGGAGCGCATGCGACGGAGCAAGGAAGATAATGTTTATCTCTTTTTTTATATTTAAAATGAAAAAATATAAAAAAATTAAATTATTTTTAAAAAATATGTCGAAAATGTTAACAATGTAAATAAACTATATTGAAAAATAATGAGATAATATGGTATATTTTTAAAAGAAAAATTAGTTTTAATTTGTTAAGATATGATTAAAATAAGTTTTAAATTTGATTAATATATAGTTAGAATTTAAAATAGTAATATTAATGAACTTAACAGAGTTAATCATATAAAGGAGGTTAAATTATGAATAGAAGAAAAATATCAGCTATGGTAGCAGCAGCTTTAATAACAAGTCAAGTACAAAATATAGCTTTTGCAGATACTATAAATAATAGTCAAGATAAAAGTAGTATTACAGCTGAAACTATAAATGAAAATGTAAGTAAAGAAAATAGTGAAGAAACAGCAGTAACTTCTGAAGATATTAATGAAGAAAGCACAATAGTAGAAGGATCAGAAATAATAGGTGAAGAAGTAGCAGAAGAAAGTCAAATATTACAACAAAAAGAAAATAATGAAGTAATAGAAGAAAGTAATTCTAATACAGAATATTCAGCAATAGAAGAAGTTTATAATTTAACAGGAAAATTAGAAGTAGACTTAAACTTTGCTACACCTATAAAATTCACATCGTCAGAAAAAACGAATATAAAAGTAATTTTAAAAAATTCAGAAGGAAATGCTATAAAAGAGGTTTATTTAGGTAATGATAACACTTCAGGAGATATTGGAGAGAATTCAATTTACTCTTTATCTGCTTTAGATTTTAAAAGACAAGCTTTAGGAGAAGGAGATAATGAAGTAAGTTTTTATCTATTAACTTTTGACAAGCTTCCATTAGGAAGTTATTCAATTGAAGTAGCTGGAAGTGGATATAAGACTGCTAAAGTCTCTAATATAGAAATTCAAAATTCATCAAAAAGAGTTTTAATTGGAACTACAAATAATTCAGTAGTTATAGATAACAAAGGAACCGAAGATGAAACAGATGATATAAAAGAGGAATATTTAGCTTCATTTTTAGTTGGAGATTTAGATGGAAATAATACAGTAAATGAGGCTGATTATGAAGTCTTAAAATCAGCTATAAAAAGTAAATCAACTGACTTAAGTTATGATTTAAATAGAGATGGAAAAGTAGATATAACTGATTTAACATATGTTCACTCTAATATGGGAACTAATAAAGTGGATGCTGAAATAAAGGATACAGATCTTATTATAAATCCAGAAAATGTTGAAATAGCAATTGATACTGAAAAAATTGATGTAGATGGCAATATAAAGGATATATTAAAAGATAATAATTCAGTAGTAAAATTAGAAAGTAAGACAGAAATAAACGAAGAAACTCCTATTTCTTTTGATTTAGATTTACAAGGAGTTAATAGAACTAATAGCAATATAGAGCAAATAGTAATTAATTCTCCTGCTGGTGGAGCACCAACAAGTGGAAGTATCATAATTGGAAATGAAGAATTTAAGTTTACAGAAGAAAATCTAGTAAAAGAAAATTCACTAGCTAGATCAAGCGAAGAAAAATTAGTTATAAATTTAGGAAAGCAAATAGCAGTAAGTAAAATAACTATAAATATAACTTCTGGAAGTAGAAACAATAAAAACTTAGCTGAAATAGCTAAGGTTGAATTTTTAAATAATGTTTATAAAGAGTTACCAAAACCAAAAATGAATATACCAGTTATAAATAGTTTTATAAGTACAACTCAAGTTGGACAAGAATCTATGACTATAGGTTGGAATAATGAGACAAACGTAACTGGATATGAAGTAAAAGTTGAAAAATTAAATGATAAAAATCAAGTAACAAGTACAAGCACCTATAAAACTAGTGAAAACTCATTAAGAATAGAAAAAATAGAGGCATATGGAGTTTATAGAATTAGTATTCAATCTTTATCAGGTGATTGGAAGAGTGGATATAAGAATGAACAAGATGGATATAATGAAAATGCAACTGGTAATACTAACTTAACCAATAATTCAAATGATAAAGATGGAGTTCCAGATAATGTAGATTCAAATTATAATCCAATTGCTTGGAATTCTGAGAGTGGAAAGCTTAGTGATGATAATGCTAATTTTGGTGAGGATTCAATAATAGAAGTTCAAGTTATACCAGAAACAGCACCAGAGGGACCAGAAGGAATAAAGGTACAAGGCGGATATAAAAAGCTTACAGTTTCATGGAAAGCACATGCAAAAGCAAAAGATTATGAATTATATTATAGAAAAGTTGGAGAAAAAGCTTGGTTAAAAGCAAATGATAAGGGAACAAAGTATGAAGATCCTGATATAAATGATAATATTCCAACTCAAACAGTTGAATTATCAGATAAAGAAGATTTTATAAGAGCAACTTCATATACAATAGAAGGATTAGATGATACAAGTAGTTATGAAATAATGATGACAGCAACAAATCATCATGGAACTGGTGGATTATCAAAAGTTTATATTGGATCTACTACAAAGTTAATACCGCCAGTAACAAGTAATTATAAACTTATAAACAGTGCAAATGGAACAAGTAAATTAACTAATCATATAGTGAACGTAGAATTTCCTGTTGGAAACACTACTTCCACTAATGGAATAGTAGATAATGATTATACAACATATTGGCAGTATGATGATTGGGATTATGGTAGCAATGGACCAATTTTAACATTTGATAAAGAATATACTATAGGAAGCCTTAAGGTTATAAGACGTTTAGATGTAAATGAACTGACTTATTCTACAAGGATAGAATTCTTTAATGAAGAGACTCAAAAATGGGAATTAGTAGGTTCGAAGTTTAATGAAAGTAATAATGGTAAAGTTGTAAATATAACTTTAAATAATCCTGTAAGAACTAAGAGGATTAGAATTGGAACATCAGTTTATCCAAGCGTTAGTTGGGGAAAGTATGAACGTGCTGTAACTATGTCAGAAGTTAAAGTATATGAATATGATTCTTTACAAAGTGATGTAGATAATTTATTTGCTGATGATTTAAAGTTAGAATTAAAAGATAATGTAACACAAGAAATGATAGATGAGTTTACAAATAGGGCAAAAACAATTGATCCAGTAAATCTTGAATATCATCCAAATCAATCAGAGATATTAAAGGATTTAAATAGAGCTCAAGATTTATTAAATGATGTGTTATTAAATGATAAAATAATAACTTTAGATTCAACTATACATAATTTAGCACCTCAAAATACAATAGGACAAATAAATAATTATCAATCACTTGGTGTAGCATTAAAACCAGGAGATAAGGTTACTATATATATAGGAAGTGAAAGAAAAGATACTAAATTTGATTTAGTATTAACTCAATTTAATGCTGAAAGTGGAACTGCATATAAAGTTATAAATACATTATCAGTAGGAAAAAATGAAATAGAAATACCTGAAACTGGTTTTGATATGAACTATGAAAAGGGTGGAAATCTATACATAGGTCTTAAGAGTGGATTTGCTGAAAGTAATGTATTTAAAGTAAGAGTAAGTGGTGGAGTAGAAATACCACATTTAAATGTTAATAATATTATAGATGATGAATCTAAAGAAGCTGAAGTTAAGGAAAAAATAAGAACTTACATTAGAGAGTTAAGATCTTATGTTAGTTCTTTACCAAGTAGATATCCATCTAGTGCAACTATAGAAGATAACTCAAACAATATTTACACTTATGATCCACAAACTTCAATATTAAATGCAACTGATATTGAAGGAGAGAGAATTATGCTTTCACTTGCAGCAGATCAAGTTCTTGCGGGAATACAAAGTGGATTATCAGGAAATGAAGATGCTCAAGTAGATAGACTTTATAATACATTACTTGCTTGGGAACAATTAATGAAGGTATCTTATTCTCAACAAGGTTTACTTGAAGCGCCAATAGATTTTGATGGAGATGGACAAATAACTAATAATGCGTTAGATATTCTTAATGGAAAGAGTGAAACAGAATATTACAATGCAAATAGAGCTCCTAAGAATCGTATGAATATAAAATATCAAAGAATGTTTACAGGTGCATTTATGTATGCATCAGCACATCATGTTGGTATAGGATATAGTTCTATAGCAGGAACTATGACAGGGGTACCATTTGAATTTGATCAAAATGGAAATTTAGTAAATTCAGATAAAGGTCAATTATTTGGATGGGGAGTTTCGCATGAAATTGGACACGTTCATGATATAAGTGGATTAACTTACACAGAAACTACTAATAACATATTAGCCCTTATAACTCAAACATTTAATGATGTAAATGAATCAAGATTAGAATCTTTTGGAGCATACGAAAAGATGTACGACAAGGTTACTTCTAACAGTGTTGGACTTGCAAGTGATATACTAACTAGACTTGGAATGTTCTGGCAATTGCATTTAGCATATGATAATGATTATACTTATAAGATGTTAGATTTAAATTCTGATAATAGTTTAGAAAATGATACATTCTTTGCTAAATTATATAGAGCTACTAGAACTAATGGAATTGCTGTTTTAGAGTCAGGACAGGATAGAACAGCTCAAACATTTATAATGAGAGCTTCAGATGCAGTAGGTAAAGATTTAAGAGAATTCTTCGAAAAATGGGGATTAGTAGCTAGTCCTGAAACGAATATATATTTAAATAATAAAAAATATCCAAAGGAAGATAAAGCAATTTATTATTTAAATGATGAAGCAAGAAGACTTAGACTAGAAGCTGGAAGTAATACAAGCTTATTAACAATGGCAACTGATACAAAAGTAAATGCAAGCTTTGGAATTGATGGAAGTGGAAAACAAATAACAGATAGAAGCTATTTAAATCAAAAAGAAGTTCCATTGATATTAAGTGTAAGCAAGGATTCAGATAAAATTTTAGGATATGAAATAATAAGAAAAGAAGCAACATCTACAGGAACTCAAGAGGTAGTAGTTGGTTTTGTTGAAAGAGATAAAAATGGTGAAAATGGATTAACAAGCTATATAGATGAAATAGATGCTATTAATAATAGAACATTTGAGTATAAGGTTAGAGCTTATGACTATAACTTAAATGTAACAGAGGAAACTACATTAGGAACTGTGAAAGTAAATCATGATGGAAGTATAGCTAAGAGCAATTGGGTATTTGATACAAATACAAGAAGCTTAGAGGATATATCAGATGAAAATTCAGGTCATGGACAAGTTCAGAATGGAAGCATTAAGAAAATAAATGATAATGATAATTCAACTATATACACAGCTTCAAAAGCAACCGATAATAATGGTAACGTAGTGTCAGGAGATCCATATGTAACTATAGATTTAGGAGATTCTAAATCAGTTATAGGATTAAAATATAACCCAGGACAAGATACTAAGAAGTTCTCATTAAAGAATTTCTTTAGTAGAAGCTCAGAAGCTTCATATTCACCAATAAGCAAGTATGAAGTTTATGTAAGTAAAGATGGTAAGTCTTGGACTAAGGCTCATTCGGGAACATTTGATACAAGTAAAGAAAATACAATTTACTTCAATGAAACTGGAAGTAATTTAAATACTCAATTATGGGCTTATGATGCACAATATGTTAAATTAGTAGCTAAAGGAGCTACAACAATTTCAATAGCAGAGCTTGATATATTGGGACCAACAGGCGATAACATAGAAATAGGTATAGATAATGGTGAGAATATTTATAAAAATGGAGTAGGTAAATTAAAATCTGATTATACTTATTCAGATGGTCAGGTTATACCAGCTGGTTCAATAATTGTTACTGGAGAATATAAGGGAGATCCAGCATTTAATGTTCCATTAGTATTAAATGAAAATGATGAAAACCTTGCATTAAAAGCAAATGTTATATTACTAGCTGAATTACCAGAAGATGCAGAACTTGGAGAAGTTGCAAAAGGAACTTGGTTATATTGGATAACTCCAGATGAGCAAAAAGCAGGAAATATTGAAGGTTCTAAGATAAAGGCTGAGCTTTATAGATATAATAAATTAGATTCTACAGGAGCACCAGTAGGACAAAGATTAGTAAGTGATACATTCTTATATGATTTACCTGAAAACTTAAGTGATTTACCTGAAATAGAATTAAATAATTCTAAAGCAAGAACTTTATCTAGTGAAAATACTAGTGTTGTAGAAATAAATAGTGATGTAATAAAAAATATATTTAATAATAGAAAATAAATTAAAGGTAGCTATCTCTTTTGAGATAGCACCTATAATAGTGGGAAAGGAGAAGATATTATGAAGAATAGAAATTTAAAATTTGTTTTAGCTTCTACAATAGCAGCAACATCGGCAGCAGCAATAGTATACGCTACACCTAAAATTATAAAAACAGTTGCAGTAGAAAATAATGCAGATAAATTTATATTAAATGTAGAAAATATTGATGCAGATACAGTAAAAGTATCTTTAGATAATATAGAAGATATACCAAAGGCACTTCAATTTAGTATAAAGCTTGATGGAGTAGTGTTAAAAGAGGAAAATGGTAATCCTGTAATAAAAGATTTAATAAATAAAAATAATTCAGATAAAATAATAACAGATTATTCCTATAATAAAGATACAAATACTATAGATGTTTTAATAACATCACAAGATTCAATAGCTAAGAATGGAAACGAAGTGGAAGTTTTTGAAATAGATATTGAAAAAGTTCCAAATAACGAAAGTAGAAAATATAATATTACTCCAGAAAAAGAAAATTCAAAATATAAATATGTAAGTGATACAAATAAAGAATATGAAATGGGTGTAGAAGTAGCTAATAATGATTTATCAATAAATACAGCACCTACAGTTCAAAAAATAAATGAAAACTATATAGAAGTTAATGTTGGAGATACTGTTGAATTAACAAAGGATTTATTAAGTAATTATATAGAAGCTCAAGATATGGATAATGATGAAGTAACTTTTGAAGTTAAAAATGTAGAGGATACAGTAATAGATAAATTTACTTCAAATACAGCTGGAATATATGACTTGTATGTAACTGCTAAAGATAGTTTTGGAGGAGAGTCTCAAACCTTAAATTTACAAGTTAAAGTAAATCAAATTGATCAAAATCCAACTATAACAAAAAATGGAGAAGAACTTACAGATGTTACTATAAATGCAGGTGAAATATTTAATTTAATGGATGGAATTAGTGCAGTAGATGCTCTTGGAAATGCATTAAATGTTACAGTTAATGCAGATAAAGAGCTTAATTTAGATCCAGATGTAGATACTGAATATACTATAACTTATACAGCAATAGATAGTCTTAATAGAAAAACAGAAAAAACTATTACATTAACAGTAAAAGCTAATAAAGCACCAATGATAAATGGGGTTAAAGATTATACATTAACAGTTGGAGATGAATTCGATCCACGAAATGGTGTTGAAGTAATAGATGAAGATGAAGATATTGAATTAGTTATTGAAAGTAATGTAAATACAAAAATAGCAGGTGTATATAAAGTTTTATATAGTGCTACAGATAGTGGAAATAAAACAACCAGAATTCAAAGCATAGTTGTTGTAAATCCAAAAATGGAATCAATAAATGGTATTCCAGTAATAAATGCTAGTGATGTAGTAATACAATTAGGTGAAGATTTTAATCCATTAAATGGAGTAACTGCAACGGATACTGAAGATGGAGAAATAAATAAAATAGATGTTGTAAGAAATGAAGTTAATAGCAATGTAGCAGGAAAATATGAAGTAACATATAGTGCAACAGATAGTAAAGGAGCAAGCTCTACAAAAACAATAACTGTTATAGTTAATGATCCACCAAGAATAAATGCTGAAGATAAGATTATAAGATTAGGTGAAGAGTTTAATCCATTAATTGGAGTTAGTGCCATTGATAAAGAAGACGGAATTATAAGTAACATAGAGGTTATGGATAACAATGTAGAAATAAATGAAGAAGGTACTTATACAGTTACATACAAAGTAGAAGATAAGCTTGGTGGAGTAGCTATAAAAACAATAACTGTAACTGTAAAAGAATATATTATATTAGCAGAAAGCATAAATATAAATAATAAAATTGATAATTTATATATAGGAAGCAGTAAAGTATTAACTGCTACTGTAGATGAAAAAGCAGAATTAAAGGATATAGAATGGTCAACTAGTGATGAGAATATAGCATCAATAGAGGTTATAGGAAATGATGTAAAGATAACTGCTAAAGCTAAAGGACAAGTAACTATAACTGCAAAGACTAAAGATGGAAGTAATAAATCTGATAGTGTAACTATAGACATATTAGAGTATAAAGAAAATGTAGAGGACTTTATATCAAGTGCTATAGAAGAGGCTGTAGATAATGGTATAATTATTCCAGTTTTAGGAGAAGGTACAAAAGAATCTCCTTTAGAAATGGAAGTTCAAGATGTAACAATAGAAAAATTTGAGGAATTTTTAAATAGTTTCAAAGAAATAAATCCAGTTATAATTGATAAGTATGTAGAGGGAGAATTTACTGTTTATAAAATAAAGATTGAGAATAAATCAATAATATCAAAATTTATTAGATTATTTAAATCTTCAACTACAGAAGAGGGATATATTTACTTAAAAATAGCTAATAATTTAGAAGCGTCAAAAGATATAGTAAATAAAATAGATTCAACTATAAAAGTTGAAAAGCCAGATGAAGATCCAGGAATAACTAATCCAGGAGGAAGTGCTGGAGAGGGAAGTGAAACAACAAATCCAGGAGAAAGTACTGAAGGTGGAAGTGAAACAACAAATCCAGGAGAAAGTACTGAAGGTGGAAGTGGAACAACAAATCCAGAAGGAAGCACAGAAGGTGGAAGTGAAACAACAAATCCAGGAGAAAGTACTGGAGAGGGAAGTGAAACAACAAACCCAGGAGAAAGCACTGAAAATGAAAGTGTAACAATAACACCAGATAAAGAAGATTCTGAAGAGGGAAATATAGATAGTTCTAAACAAGAAAATAGTAAATTACCTATTACAGGACAAGAGAGTATTCTAGGAGTTTTAGGATTATTAGCAATTTCTATAGGTGGTATAATATATAAAAAGAAAAAATAATATAAAATAGGCTATATCAAATTTGATATAGTCTATTTTATTAC
>NZ_JACSQZ010000050.1 GCF_014836325.1 Clostridium gallinarum | reverse complement strand
TGAGACTATCTTTGTTATATTCAGATTTTATTATTATATTTTATGAAATTTTTAATATTAAATTTATCCACAATTTAAAATAGAAAAAAAACCTCTGTTTTTTTAAACAGGGGTTTTTCAACAAACTGGAAAAGATTGCCTTTTTGGCAATCTTTTTTTGATAATTTTTATTTTTTATCTTTAGAGGGCTAAATTAGAATGTGGAGATGACTTAGAGATTAAGAAATAATCTAGGTATGATAATTTAATACATTTTCATTTGAAAAAATATAGTTATTTACAAAAAGTTCCTAAAAGATTAAAATTATAACAAATGTTTATTTTACGTAGGGGGCAAATATAATGAAAAAGAAGAATAAAAGAGAAGGTAAAGAAAAGAGCATAGGAAGAAAAATATTTAATGTGACAGTGACAGTTACTATAATATCCATGATATCATTATTAGTTATTAATATTCTAATGTTTAACAGAATTTTAAAATCAGTAGAAGAAGATATACGTAAAAAAGGTAAGAATGTAAGAGGGGCTATAACAACTGCTGATATAGAAGCAGTTGTTAAAGATAAGACAATCAGTAGTTATGATTATAAAAAGCTTAAAAATGATTTAAATAATGGTAAAAGTAATGAGAATGTAAATTATGCAGCAATATTAATAAAAAGTAGTTCTAATGAGTTTGAAATATTGAGTGATAGTGAAAATAATTCTCTAAGTTATGGGAAAAAAGTTCCTATAACAACTGAATTAAATAAAGCTCTAAATGGTGAAATAACTTCTAAGACGGTTAAGGAGAAAAAAGAAACCAGAATAGTTATGTATTATCCAATACAAGTTTCAAATGATAATATTAATGCAGTCTTAGAAATAAGATCAGATGTTACAGATATAGTTAATATTAAGAAGGTAATTTTAATACAATTAGCAGTATTATCAATAATTTTAATTATAATTTATGCAATTATAACTTGGTTAATTTCAAAATCAATAAATAAAAATGTAAAAAAAGTTATTAATTCATTAGTTAAAATATCAGATGGAGATCTTACCGAGAAAATAGAAATAGATAGTAAAGATGAGATTGAAATAATTGCAACTTATATTAATAAATTACAAGAAAATATTAAAAAAGTAATAGAAAAGATAATGATTTCATCAGAAAATGAAATGAGCAATATTGAAATTTTATCAATTTCAAGTAAAGATATGGCAGCTTCATCAGAAGAAGTTACGGCAACTTTACAGGAAATAGATTCAAATATATATATTCAAAATCAAGATACAAAGAAAATAAATTATTTATTAGAAGGCTTTGGAGAGTTAATAGAAAAAGTAAAGATTTCTATAAAAGATATTAATGATTTATTGGTGTCAGTTAATAATAATATAGATTTAAATAATAAAGCCTTAATGAAGTTACAAAATTCCAAAATTGATATAGAAAATTCAACTTTTAATATGAATGAAAAGTTAGAAGGGTTACATTTATCTTTAGGTAAAATAAAAGATATAACAGTTTTTATTGATATAATTGCAGATCAAACTAATCTTTTAGCTTTAAATGCCGCAATAGAAGCAGCTAGAGTAGGGGAAAGTGGCAAGGGATTTGCAGTTGTTGCAAATGAGATAAGAAAATTAGCCGAAGAAGTAAAAAATTCTTCCCTAGATATAAATAATCTTTTAGTGAATGTTATTAATGAAGGTGATGAAGTAAGGCATATATCACTAATAATGAATGATAAATTAAGTAAGCAATTTGGAGTAATAGATAATTCTATAATAGCATTTAAAGAAATAGTAGATAGAATAATTAAATTAATTCCAGAAATAAAAAATGTAAATAGTGAAATGGATAATGTTCTTGAAGAGAAGGATGTAATATTTGATGCAATAGATAAATCAAGTAAGTTATTAAATGAAATAGCTAAATCATCCGAAGAAATAAAGAATTTTTCAGAAGAGTTAAGTACAATGGCTAATGGAATATCTGAAGTAGGAGATAAGCTAAGTGATAATACAAGTGAAATGAATAAAGAAATAAATAAATTTAAAATTAAATAAATATATATATTCTTGATAAAGTACTTTTATGCTTTTTAGGTAAATCTATAAAATTACAAATCCCCATATTAATAAAATTTATATGTCACTTTAATGAATTGAGTAAAATAATGTTAAAGAGTAAAATAATATTATCAAACTATGTTTTTAAGGAGTGATATAATGAAGGCGGAAAGCAAAATGCTTAGATTTTCAGCGATTGGTGGGTTGTTCTTCGCTATATTGGGGATTGCCTGGGGATGAGCTATACAATCAGAAATGATTAGTTTTGATGGTTTATATTCTTTAGTGAGTTTAGGACTAGCTCTATTTGCAATTATAACAACTAATTTTATTAATAAAAAAGATTTTAAGAATTATCCTTTTGGAAAGTACAATTTAGAGCCAATAATAGTTATTGTTAAGTCTATTGTACTTTTGTTAATGTGTTCAATTTCCATGTTATCAGCAATTAGACAAGTTTTTAATGGTGGAAATAATGTTGAGGAAGGATTTGCTTTAAGTTATGCATTAATTTCCTCTATAGGATGTACTTGTGTCTATTTGTACATGAAAAAGTTATCAAAGAATCTTAATTCTGAAATAGTTAAAGCTGAAAGTAATCAATGGCTTATGGATTCTATGCTTAGTGTAGGTGTATTAGTGGGATTTTTTATATCAATAGTATTAAAATCTATTGGATTTACTAATTTATCAAAATATGTGGATCCAGGCATGGTTATTTTATCATCTGGTATATTTTTAAAAATGCCAATAACTTCAATAATTGAGTGCTTTAAGGAACTAATATGTTCATCAGCAAATGATGAAATAAATCTTGATATAAATAATTTAGTAAAAGAAATAGAAGAAAAATATGAGTTAGAGGAATCTATAGCAAGGGTAGCTAAAGTTGGAAGAGAGCTTAGAATAGAAATAGATTTTATACTTTCAAATGACTCTAAAATTAAATCAGTTGATGATATGGATAAAGTAAGAGAATTTATAGACAAAAATACTAATCATTTTGATTTAAAAAAATGGTTGAATATATCATTTACTAAAAATAAGAAATGGGCAATATAATTCAATAAAATGTACCTTATATTTTAAACAGTAAAGCAAGTTTTAAATATAAGGTACATTTTATTATTTAAAAACATCTAAAATTTTACTAATTAATAATTTTATGATATTTTTAAATAGTTAGTAAATTTAAAAAAATTAATGTTTAGGGGGACTATTGTGTACACAAAATATTCCGATATTAATATAAAAGAAATAGTTAATGATGTAATTGAGGAAATTAACTTTGGTAAAAGTAAGATATTTAATATAGCTGATAAGATGAGAGATGAAATTGAATTAAAAAAAGAAGAATTAAAAACTATAAAAACAAAATTATCTATAGTAATAGATGAAGTAGATTATTTAGAAAAGTTAGACAAGTCTATGAGATTGAAATTAGTAGAAGAATCTAAAAAAATGATCAATTCAAATCAAGATTATTTTAAAAATATATATGAAGAGGCTTTAGATATAAGAGTTAAATATATTACAAAACAAAGTGAAGAAAAAGAACTTATATTAAAGAGAGATGAACTAGAAAGAGCTTTAAGAGGATATAAAGTTAGTATAGAAGAGGCTGAAAGTGCCGTTAATCAGATAAATATAGCATTAGGATATTTAGAAGGAAATATTTTAGATGGACTTAAAAGTAATAATGAGAATAGTAGAATGTTAAATGAAATAAATATATTAGAAAATCAAGAAATAGAAAGAAGAAGAATTGCAAGAGAAATACATGATGGTCCTGCTCAATATATTGCAAATGCAATAATGAGAATAGATTTTTGTAAAATGGTTATTAAAAAGGATTTAGAAGAAGGAATTAAAGAGTTAGATGACTTAAAAACTAATGTGAAAATGGCTTTAAAAGAAGTAAGAGGAATAATATATGATTTAAGACCTTTATCTTTAGAAGAAAGAGGACTAAATGAGGCTATAAAAGAGATGATAAATATTATTTCAACTGAAAATTCAATTAAGATAAATGTAGATATTGAGAGCTATGATGGTGAAATAGATAAAATAATACAAATAGCAGCTTATAGAATAGTTCAGGAAATATTAAATAATATGAAAAAACATTCTAAAGCAAATATAGTAGATTTAAGATTTAATTATATTAAAGACTATATATATTTTTTTGTACAGGATGATGGTATTGGATTTAATGTAAAGGAAACTTTAATAAATACTAAGAAAAAAGGAAATTGTTATGGATTACTTGGAATTTATGAAAGAGTTAAATCTTTAGGAGGAAGAATCGATATAAGATCTTCTTTAGGAGAAGGAACTACATATAAAATAAAACTTCCTATAGATAGAAAGGTGAAAAAAGATGAGTAATATTAAAATTAATGTTATGGTAGTTGATGATCATGATTTAATAAGAGAAGGATTAAATAGAATTATTAGTTTTGAAGATGATTTAGTTATTACAGGTCAATATAGTAATGGGGAAGAGTTATTAAATAATTTAAAGGATAATATACCTAATGTAGTTTTATTAGATATAAATATGCCTATTAAAGATGGATTAGAAACATTACAAGTTTTAAAAAAAATACATAAAGACATTAAGGTTGTAATGTTAACAGTTGAAAATGATAAAAAAACAATTATGGAAGCTATAGATATAGGGGCAGATGCTTATATATTAAAAGAATCTGCCGGTGTAGAGGTAGTTACTGCCATAAGAAGTGTTTTCTTTGGAGATAAATATATAGACAAGTCGTTAATAAAGGTAATGTTTTCTGATTTTAAAAGAGGAGGAATAGATAATAAAGAAAAGGAGGTTTTAGATTTATTAACTGATAGAGAACTAAGTATATTATTTGAAATTTCAAGTGGATTAAAAAATAAAGAAATAGCTGAAAAATTATTTTTATCTGAAAAAACTATAAAAAATTATATAACCAGCATATTTAAAAAGATAGGAGTTGAAGATAGAGTTCAAGCTACTATATATGCAATTAGAAATAATATTGATGAATTTTATAAAAAGAAAATTAATTAGAAGATGTATAATGAATAAATAAATTAAAGTATATTGACAAAATAATAAATTTTGATAAACTTATAAAAGTAAAAATTAATAAAATTTGATAGAGGTTGCAATAATTAAGAGTAGTATTAATGAGGTAAGCACGTTGATTTAATATAAAAGGAATTATTGCCGAAATATATATCTTAGCTTAAAGGGTATATGTTGGTTTTGCATAAAATATATGTAAAACTGTCACAATAAAATTGTGGAGTGCTATCTTTGTAGTTGTTAAATTTTGCGAAATACAAGCTCAAAGAGAAACATCTTTGAGCTTATTTTTTAGGAGAAACAAATGAAAGAGAAACATATGAAAAAAGAAATTAGTTTATTTATGGCGACTATGCTAGTTTGTGGTAATATGATAGGCTCAGGTGTATTTATGTTACCAGCTACATTAGCAGAAGTATCGGGACCATTATCAACTATTATTGCCTGGATATTAACAACCCTGGGCTCTGTATTAATTGCAATATCTTTTGCAAATTTAAGCTCTAAGTATCCATCTACAGGAGGAGCTTATCAATATACTAAAGAAGCTTTTGGAGAATTTGCTGGATTTCTAAGTGCTTGGCTATATTGGAATGGATCTTGGATTGGAAATGCGGCTATAATAGTAGCTTTAGCAAGTTATAGTGCAGCAGTTATTCCAGCATTAAATAACCCTATAATTTCTATAATATATACAAGTTCTATTTTATGGATTTTTACTATTATTAATATAGTGGGAGTTAAGAAAGCTGGAAAAATACAATCTTTTGTAACTGTATTTAAAATAGTATTTTTTGCCTTATTTATTATAGTAGCATTTTTAAGTTTTGATATTAATAATATTATGCCGCTTATGCCAGAAGGAAAAGGAATTAATACAATACCTTTAGCTGCAACATCAACCCTTTGGGCTTTTGTAGGATTAGAAAGTGCTACAGTTACAGCGGGGGAAATAAGTAATCCTGAAAAGAATGTAAGAAAAAGTACTATATATGGAATATTAATTGCATCTGTAATATATATACTAATCAGTGTAACTAGTATGGGGGCGATGAATAATAGTCAATTAGCTGTAAGTACAGCACCTTTAACTGATATATTAACAAAAGCACTAGGACATGGAATTGGGAAGCCTTTAACGGCAGCTGTAGTTATATGTATTCTAGGTACTACTATTGGATGGCTTTTATCAACAGCAAGAGTTTCCTTTGCAGCAGGCGAAGATGGTGTATTCCCTAAGATTTTTGGAAAGATACATCCTAAATATGGTACGCCAGTAAATTCATTAATAATAGGATCTGTTTTGGTTAATATTTTATTAATAATGAATTATCAAAAAAGTATGGTTTCTGCATTTACATTTATTACAATTTTAGCAACGCTAACATTTTTACCAGTATATTTATTAACTGCAGCAGCAGAAATAATGTTATTATTTAAAGAAGAAAATAATATAAATTTAAAGATATTTATACAAAAATCTTTTGTTCCATTATTAGCTTTTATTTATGCATTATGGACAATATATGGATCAGGAGCAGAAACTGTAATGTGGGGATTCATATTAATGCTTTTAGGAATACCATTTTATATATATAATTATCATAAAAATAAATAAAAAAGTAAGTTACTTTATTTAAGTATTTAAGAATCTTATTAATTTGTGTTGAATTAAGACAAATGTCATTAAAAATCAAATTAATAGGATTTTTTTTATTCTAAAATAATGCTATGAAAGTTTATAAAGAGTCATAAATAATATTTTACTAATATACTATATTAATATATTTAATATAGAAAGTTAGAAGTGGGGGAGACTTTGAAGATGCATAGACTCGGTATTTCAATATATCCAAACAATTCACTGGTCGAAGAAATAGAAAATTATATAAGATTAGCTGCTAAATATGGTTTTACAAGGATATTTACATGTTTAATATCTGCAAGTGAAAAAGATATTAATATAGTGTTAGAGGAGTTTAAAAATATTTTGAAAGTTGCTAATGAAAATAATATGGAAGTTATTGCTGATATTGATTCCACAGTATTTAATATTTTGAAAGCATCTATATCTGATTTGAAAGTTTTTAAAGATATGGGGCTTTCAGGTATAAGATTAGATATGGGCTTTAGTGGATACGAAGAGTCATTGATGACTTATAATGAATATGGATTAAAGATAGAATTAAATATGAGTAGTGGGACTAAATATGTAGATAATATTATATCTTATAGAGCTAATATAAATAATTTATATGGATGTCATAATTTTTATCCGCATATTTATACGGGGTTGTCTTATGAAAATTTTATATATGCTAGTAAAAAGTTTAAGAGGTTAGGAATAAGAACAGCAGCTTTTGTTAACTCTCATTCAGCAAATCAAGGTCCATGGCCAGTCTCAGAAGGGCTATGTACATTAGAAATTCATAGAGAATTACCGATTGAAGTTCAAGTGAAGCATATATTTGCAACAGAACTAATTGATGATGTGATAATTGCAAATGCATTTGCATCTGAAGAAGAACTTAAAGCATTAAGTAAATTAAATAAGGATATGTTAGAATTTAATATTGAATTAATTGAGGACATTAGAGAGTTAGATAAAAAAATTGTTTTAGAAGAAGTTCATTTAAATAGAGGAGATGCTTCTGAATATATGGCAAGAAGCACTAAAAGCAGAGTTAAATATAAAGGAAAAAGTTTTCCACCATATAATGTAGTTGATATAAAAAGAGGAGATATATTAATTGATAGTGATTTATACACTAGGTATGCTGGTGAATTACAATTAGCATTAAAAGATATGAAAAATACAGGAAAAACTAATGTAGTAGGAAAAATAGTAGATGAAGAATTATTTTTATTAGATTATATTAAGCCATGGAATAAATTTTCATTTAAAATTAAAAAGTAAAGTTTAGTTAGTAATAAATATTTTATTTGAAGAAGGGAAAGTTATTAATGATTAAAAATTAATTTTAAGGAGGATTTTTTATGAAATTTAAATCATTAATAATACCTATGACAGTTTTAACTTTATTATCTGTTGGGTGTGGTAAAACAGATAATAATGCAAATGAAAATAACACTAATGTTATAGAAGAAAACAACAAACCAAATACTGATAGTAACGGTGGAACAGTTGATATGGTAACAGCACCATCTAGAGCTACAGATGAAGCAAATTTAATTAAAGCAGTTAAAGAAAGTTGGATTGTTATATTAGAAAACAATATTACTACTTCTCAAGAAATTACTTTAGAAACTGGATTTAAGAAATCTGATAAAGATAATCCAAGTGATTTAGTAGATACGCCAAGAGTTATTGCTTTATATAGACAAAATGATAATAAAGAAGTAGTAGATAATTATACTTTAGAATTACCTAAATTAATAATAAAAGATGAAGGTGCTAAAATTGAAGGTGGAACTATAAAAGGAGATATTTATATAGAAGCAAGAAATGTAAAAATAGAAGGAACTACTGTAGATGGTAATATATACTTTAGTAATGAAGAAGAAAAAAATACTTTTCATATGGATGAAAACTCAAAAGTACTTGGTAGTATGGAAGTTAAATAATAGGAAAAAAGGCTGTTTTATAACAGTCTTTTTTGTTAGAGTAATTATGGAAATTTTTACTTTAATAATATAATTTTGCATCTATAAATAATATAATATATAATAAGTATCAAAAAAGATTATTTATCTTCATTATATTAATAGTATGTAGATGGAGGAGTTAATTTGAAAACTAATGCAACAGTAATAGAAAAATCTAATATTAAAGTTAAGAAACCTAAGATTTATAAAGTGATTATGCATAATGATGATTTTACTACAATGGAGTTTGTAGTTGCTATTTTAAATATTGTATTTAATAAAAATTATGAAGAAGCTAATAAAATAATGATGGAAGTTCATAAAAATGGTAGAGGCATAGCTGGTATATATCCTTATGATATTGCTATCTCAAAGGCAAATAAAGCTATGTTTATGGCTAAAAATGAAGGATTTCCATTTAAACTTACTGTAGAGGAGGATTAAAATGGATATAAGTAAGGTAGTAAGAGATGTTCTATTAAGAGCGTACAGTAAAGCAAAAGAGTATAAAAGTGAATATGTTACTCCAGAACACTTATTATTAAGTTCTTTAGAAGAGGATATTTTTAAGGAATCAATAATTAAGCTAAATGGAGATGTTGAATTACTAAAAAGTGATTTAATAAATTATATTAATGAGTATGTAGATAAGATAGAAGAGGGCGAGCCAGATGAAAGTTTAGGTATTAAAAATATACTTATAATTGCAACACAACAAGCTGTGTTTAGTGAAAGGAAATTTGTTTCTTTAGAGCATATCATTTCAGCTATTTATACATTAAAAGATAGTCATGCTGTATATTATTTAGAAAAACAAGGTATAAGTAAGCAGGAATTATTATTTGAATTATCTCATAATAAAAGTGAAGAAGATAATCTGGCGAAGGATGCAATTAAAATAATTAAGATAGATAAAGTAGAAGATAATGAAGAAAATAAAGTAAGTAATACATTTCTTACAAATTTAACAGAAGAAGTAGGAGAAGAAGACAATTATTCATTAATAGGAAGAAAAGATATACTTGATAGAACAATACAAATATTATGCAGAAGAACTAAAAATAATCCAATTCATATAGGGGAACCAGGAGTTGGCAAAACTGCTATTACTATGGGGCTTGCTAAATTAATAAAAGAAGGCAATATTCCAGATAAGTTAAAAAATGCTGAGATTTTTTCTTTAGATATAGGAACAGTTCTTGCAGGAACAAAATATAGAGGGGATTTTGAAGAAAGAATAAAACAAATATTAGATGAAATAAAAAAGCATGATAATCCTATTGTTTATATAGATGAAATTCATAATATTGTTGGAGCTGGCGCATTAAATGGAAGCTCATTAGATGGTGGAAACTTAATAAAAAAATATTTATTAGAAGGTAAAATCAGGTTCATAGGAGCAACTACTTACGATGATTATAAAAAGCATTTTGAAAAAGACAAAGCTTTAGTAAGAAGGTTTCAAGTTATAGAAGTTAAAGAAACATCTATAGATGAGACAATTAATATATTAAGAGGAATTAAAGATAATTTTGAAGAGTATCATAATGTTAGCTATACTGATGAAGCTATAAAAGCTGCAGTAAATTTAAGTGCAAAATATATTAATGATAGATTTTTACCTGATAAAGCAATAGATATAATCGATGAAGCTGGTGCATTTGTAGATATTAATAAAGAAAAATATAAAGAGGCTATTGTAGATGAATATATTATAGAAGAAATAATTTCTAAAATATGTAGTATACCAAAGAAAACAATTGAAAATAATGAGATAGATTCATTAAAGATGTTAGAAGATGAGCTTAAAAATAATGTTTATGGACAAAATGAAGCTATTAAAGAAGTAGCAAGATGTATAAAGACTTCAAGAGCTGGGCTTAATGATGAAAATAAACCAGTAGCTTCAATGCTTTTTGTAGGTCCTACTGGAGTTGGGAAAACCGAAATAGCTAAGGTTTTATCGAAAACTTTAGGTATAGAATTAGTAAGATTTGATATGAGTGAATATGGAGAAAAACATTCAGCTGCAAAACTTATAGGTTCTCCTCCTGGATATGTAGGATATGAAGAAGGAGGACTTCTAACAGATACTATTAGAAAGAAGCCTAATTGTGTGTTGCTTTTAGATGAAATTGAAAAAGCACATCCAGATATTTTAAGTGTGTTATTACAAGTAATGGATTATGCAACTTTAACTGATAATAAAGGTAGAAAAGCAGATTTCAGAAATGTAATATTAATAATGACTTCTAATGCAGGAGCTAGGGATATAGGTAAAAACTTAGTTGGATTTGCTAGAGGAAGTGTAAATATTGAAGCCATAGATGAAGAAGTTAAAAGAGCATTTACTCCTGAATTTAGAAATAGATTAGATAAAATAATAGTATTTAATCAAATAAATGAAGAAATGGCATTAAAAATTACTAATAAAGAATTAGATAAGTTTAAGAATAAGCTTAAAGAGAAAAATGTTAACTTAACTTTTAGTAGTAAATGCATAAAAAGTATAAGTGAAAAGGGCTTATCTAAAGAGTTTGGAGCAAGAGAAATAATAAGAGTAATAAATTCGGAAATAAAGCCTTTATTAGTTGATGAGCTATTATTTGGAAAATTATCTAATGGGGGAAATTGTTCAGTAGTTATAGAGAATAAAAAGTTTAAGATAAAAGAGAAAAAATAATATGTTCTTGACTAGAGCTGTCTATAAGACAGCTCTAATTAATTTTTTTATTAGTTTTAAAATAGCTGTATATGTATTAAAATATAAAGTATATGGATAATACATGGGGAGGTGTTAGAAATGGCTGTATATATTTTTTTATTAATATGGGGAGCTATAGAGCTTGTAGTTGGTGGAATTGTATCAACTAAAAAAAGATTAATAATAATTAGGGGAATAGTTGAAAGTTTTTCGTATTTAAATATAAATTTTAGTATAGATAAAATAAAAGATATTAAGAGATTTTCAAAATGGATAGGAGAAGTAATATTAGTTGAAGGAGCTTTATATATTTTTTTAGCTTCAGCATCTATATATTTTAAAATGAATGTTTTAATAGTTCTTATATTTATTTCTATAATAGAGGTACTTTTCTTTAATATAGTAAATAGAGGATTAGAAAATTATATAGAAAAATAAACGAGGTAATAATGTCAGATAAAAGATATATTTTTGATAATTATATAAATATAGCTAAAAAGTTTATGGCTGAAAAGGATCATTTAAAAGCCTTAAAATTTTATAAAAAAGCATATAGTATTGAAGAAGGGAAAAAAGATATTGAATTAATATTAGATATTGCATTGTTATATGATAAGCTAAGACTTAAGGATTTGGCTGAGAAAAAATATAAAGAAGCTATAGAAATTGACTCTAATGACCCTAGGGCTTATTACGGATTAGGGGTTTTATATGATAATGAAGAAGCCTATGAAGAGGCGATAAAATATTATAAGACTGCAATAGAGATTGATGAAAAATATGATAGAGCTTATTTTTATTTAGCGAATGCTTATGATGAGTTAAAAGATAGAGAAAATGCAATTAAATATTATAAAAAAACCTTAGAATTAGTTCCAAATGATCTTTGGGCAAATGCTAATTTAGGATGTATTTATGAAGAGATTAATGAATATCATGAAGCTTTATTTTATATGAAAAAAGCTTTTGAAATTAATCCAAGCAATTTTAGAATATTATTTAATATGGGAGTATTAATGAAAAATTTAAATAAGGAAAAAGAAGCTATAGAATACTATAATAAGTCTATAGAGAATAATCCTAACTATCCATATAGTTATTTAAATTTAGCTGTATTGTATAGAGAAAAAAATGATTTTGATAAAGCTATCAAAGTCATTTCAGAGGGAATTAAAAATAATTCAGATTCTTCTTTTTTATATTATAATAGGAGTTGTTTTTATACCAATATAGATAAATTAAATTTAGCGTTAAAAGATTTATTAAAAAGTATAGAAATAAATGAGTTTTTTTTAGAGTATATGAAGAATGATAAAGAATTAGATAAAATGAGAAGTTTAAGGGAATATAAAGAAATATTTGATAGTAAGCTACAATAAGGGCTTACTATTTTTATGTTGTTATAAAAATAACTAGCATAGCTTATATTTTGATGAAGTTATACTAAAAATAGGAAAAAAATATAAAATGAATAATATTTTAAGCTATATATTTGAATTTTTTATTAAATTTATCGTTAAAAATTTTTCAAAAGTTGTGGCAGATATTTAAATATGGTAATATAGGTATGTTCGTCAAAATGTAAACTAAATAAGGGATGTTATAATAGAAAGTTATTACTTTAAACTTATAAATATTAACAATCATCCCTATAATAGGAGGTTTTATATAGTGTTAAATAATCTTTTTAGCAATGTAAATACTAAAAATAAACTATTTACATTAAATAGTGCTAAAATATTTAAAGATTTAGCTAAAGAGCATAATTCAGAGGAATTATTAGCTAAAGAAATTGACGAAAGCTTAAGCTTACCTTTTGAAATTAATAAAGGTAAAAAAGCATTAATTAAAGCTTTTAGCTTTCAACCTAATCTAAATGGATATGAAATTATATTAAGAGAAAGAAAAGAAGAATTAGAGAAAGGATTAGAAAAGATTAAATCTTTAAATGAAGTTAAATTTATTGCTGGTAAAAAGGATAAAGCTATATTTGAAGATTTAAAAGCTTATGGAGAAGTAGTAAAGGTTTCTCCTATAATAGATTTATATGATAATAAGCTTAAATCTAAAGCTTATGGAGAAAGTAATGATGTTGTAATTTACGATATTATAGACATAGTAAATCTAGGACAAGCTTTATTAAAGAAGGAGATAGAAAGTTTTATAACTGTCTATGGAAGTGCAGTTAATGGAAATAAGGTATGTGCTGTAAGTAAAAATACAACTTATAGACAAGTGTTTGAAGCTTTAAATGGGAAAGAAAATATACTATCAAAAGTTATTGATGGTGGAAGCTTAAATGGTACACCAGTTTATGATTTAAATTCACCTATTAAGAGTAACTCAAGAGGAATATTATTTTTAACTGAAAATGATTTACCTACTAATAAGAGTTGTAGTTGTATTAATTGTTCAAAATGCTTAAGAGCATGCCCAGAAGGGTTAAATCCAATAAAGTTAATGGATCTTTATAAAAGAAAAGAAAAAGAAGAGTTTATAAGATTTGGTGGAAATAAGTGTATTGATTGTGGATTATGTAGTTTCGTATGTCCTTCTAATTTAGAAATTGCACAAACTATAAAAACTGCTAAAGAATTCAACTAATTATTAAATTTTGAATAGGAGTGAAGAGCGTGGAAAATATAAATCTTAAAGTATCACCAGGACCTTATATAAGAAAAGGCTTTGGTATTAATAAGATAATGATAGATTTTATTATAGCATTAATTCCAGCAATTTTTGCAGGTATTTATTTTTATAAAATGGATGCTGTTATAATAGTTTTAGCAACAGTTTTAACTAGTATAGTAGCTGAAGGTCTATGGAATAAGTTTGTAAAGAAAACAACATTTTTAACAGATTTAAGTCCTATAGTATTAGGTCTTATATTAGCATTAATAATGCCAACATATGTACCTTTATGGATACCTATTATTGGTTCAATATTTGCAACTATAGTTGTAAAACAATTTTTTGGTGGTCTTGGACAAAACTTCATGAATCCAGCAGCAGCTACAAAAGCTTTTTTAATTGCTTCATGGGCTGGAGTTATGGCAAAGCCAGCTACAGATGCTACTTCTTCTGCATCAGGAGCTGTTGAAGTTGTAGTTCCTTTAATAGATAAGATTATAGGACAAGCTTCCGGGAGTATTGGAGAAACTTCAATTTTAGCTTTATGCATAGGTGGAGTTTATTTATCACTTAGAGGAAGAATTAGCTTAAGAGGACCAATAGCATTTATATTATCTGCAATGGTTATGCATAACATATTTGATAAAGATTTATTATTATCAGGTGCTTTTTTTGTAGCGGCTATATTTATGACTACAGATTATGGTACAACTCCAATGACAAAAGTTGGACAATACATATTTGGAATTATAGCAGGAGTTTGTGCTTCAGTTATTGCAGTTAAGGGATTTAATCCAGAAGGACCTTATTATGCAATAATAATTATGAATTTATGTGCTCCTCTTATAGATTATCTAACAACTAAAAAATATAAGGTTAAGAAGGAGGCTTAAGAATATGAAAGAAAATTTTAAGCTAGGAGGAATCCTTCTAATTATAACTATGATAGCAGGTTTATTATTAGGTTTTGCAAATGACTTAACTAAAGAAGCTATTATAGAAAACTCAAAAATAAGCAAAGAAGATTTAAATTATATAATGCCTAAAGCTGAAAAAATTCAAGATTCAAATATCGAATTAGATGCTGAAGGAAATATAAAAGAAATATATGAAGCTGTAAATGGAAATGATGTTATTGGTTATGTTTTAAAGGTAACTAGTAAGGGTTTCCATGGAGCAATAGATTTTGTAGTTGGTATTTCAAATGAAGATACAGTTACAGGTATTAAAGTTTTATCACATAGTGAAACACCAGGACTTGGAGCTAAAATTTCAGAAGAAAAATTTACTGAAAGATTTAAAGATAAACCAGCAACTGATTATTTAGAGGTAGTTAAGGTAACTCCTAATAAGGATACTGAAGTAGAAGCTATATCAGGAGCTACAACTTCAAGTAAAGCATCTGTAAATGCAGTAAATGAAGCTATTACTTTTTATTTAGAAAAAATAAAAGGAGAAGTAGTTGAACCTAAAGAGGAAACTGATGTAGATACAGGGGCAAGTGCACAATAATAAAAATTAGGAGGAAAGCAATGAATAAGTTAATTGAAAGATTAAAAAATGGAATAATTACTGAAAATCCAATTTTTGTACAAGTTTTAGCTATGTGTCCAACTCTTGCAGTTACAACAAGTGCTAAAAATGCTTTAGGTATGGGACTAGCGTCTACTGTTGTTTTAATATTTTCAAATATGATGATATCAGCAATAAGAAAATTAGTTCCAGATAAAATTAGAATTCCAGCGTATATTGTAGTTATTGCATCTTTTGTTACTATAGTAGATATGTTAATGCAAGGATATATTCCTAGCCTTTATTCTTCACTTGGAATATTTATTCCTTTAATAGTTGTTAACTGTATAATACTTGGAAGAGCAGAAGCATATGCTTCAAAAAATCCTATTTTACCTTCTATATTTGATGCTATTGGAATGGGACTTGGTTTTACTATAGCACTATTCTTAATAGGAACTTTTAGAGAAATATTAGGTGCAGGTCAAATTTTAGGAATTCAAATTATTCCTGAAACTATTAAGCCGGCTTCTATAATGATATTAGCTCCAGGTGCCTTCTTTACATTAGGAGGACTTATGGTTGCTTTAAATGCTTATAATATTAAAAAAGCAGAGAAAACAGGCGAAGAAGTTAAGACTTTAGAGCATAGCTGTGGAAGCTGTTCTGGATGTGGAACTGGATCATGCAGTACTAATTCAGGAATTGAAATAAAAGAATCTAAGAAAAACTAAGAGGGGTGGAACTTATGGAATTATTTATGATTTTTATAGCAGCAATGCTTGTAAATAACTTTGTACTTTCAAAATTCCTAGGGATTTGTTCATTCCTTGGAGTTTCAAAGAAAAAAGATGCAGCTATAGGTATGGGATTAGCTGTTACATTTGTTATGACTTTAGCCTCAATAATGTCGTGGCTTGTATACACACAAATATTAGTTAGATTTGAACTTGAGTATTTAAAAACTATAGCCAATGTATTAGTTATAGCTGCTTTAGTACAATTTGTAGAAATGGCTATGAAAAAATTATCGCCAGGCCTTCATAAAGCTTTAGGTATATATCTGCCTCTTATAACTACAAACTGTGCTGTTTTAGGTATGGCTACATTAAATATTCAAGAAGGATATAACTTTATAGAATCTTTAGTAAATGCATTAGGTGCAGCATCAGGTTACATGTTATCTATAGTATTACTATCATTTATTAGAGAAAGAGTAGATAATAATGAAAATATACCGGTTGTTCTAAGAGGATTACCAATTACATTATTTACAGCAGCTTTAATGTCAATTGCCTTTTTAGGATTCCAAGGATTAATTCACTAGGGGAGGGTTAGTATGAATATTTTATATGCAACTTTAAGCTTAGGAGTTTTAGGATTAGTTTTTGGAGTATTATTAGGTTTTGCATCAAAAGCTTTTGAAGTAAAGGTAGATCCTAAGATACCTAAGTTAAGAGAATGTTTACCAGGAGCAAATTGTGGTGGATGTGGTTTTGCAGGTTGTGATGCTTATGCAGAAGCAGTTGTAATGGAAGGTGCAAAGCCTAACTTATGTTCTGTTGGTGGTGCAAAAACAGCAGAAGATATAGGTGAAGTTTTAGGAATAAAAGTAGACTCAGCTGAAAAGATGACTGCTTTTGTAAAGTGTAATGGAAATTGCGATTCAGCTAAGGTTAAATATGATTTAGAAGGAGTTACAGATTGTTTAACTGCTTCTCTTATGATAGATGGTGGTTCAAAGGCTTGTTCATATGGATGTTTAGGTCTTGGAAGCTGTGTAAGTGTTTGTGAATTTGGAGCTTTAGAAATTGTTAATGGAATTGCTAAAGTTAATATGGATAAATGTACAAACTGTGGAGCTTGTATAAATATTTGTCCTAAAGGATTAATAGAATCAGTACCTGTTTCAAAGAAAGTAAGAGTGGAATGTAATAATATTGAAATAGGAAGACATGTTAAAGAAAATTGTTCAGCAGCATGTATCGGATGTAAGTTATGTGAAAGAAACTGTCCAAAAGAGGCAGTTCATGTAACAAACAATTTAGCTAAGGTAGATTATGATAAGTGTGTAAACTGTCAAATCTGTACTAAAAAATGTCCAACTGGTGCTATAAAGTTAGTTAATAATTAAGGTTAAGAGGGACTGTCGCATGACAGTCCCTCTTTGTTAAATTTTATTAAATATACCCAGCAATGAAAGTGAGTCTACTCTTCTTTTAATTTCATCAATATCTGTTGTATATAAATTTAATTGTTTCATTCTTTCAAAGTAGTCGCCACCTGAAAAGGTGTGTCTTATACTTTTTCCATTTTCTATTTCTAAAGTTTCATTAGCAAAAGAAATAATATCACCTATAGAAAGTTCTCTAGGCAATTCTAAAAGTGATTCGCCTAATATATATTTTACAGCATTATATCCAGCTAATGCACCAGTAACCATAGCCTCAGTATGTCCTACAAAAAATCCTGATTTTTCACCAGCACAAAACATATTATTAATTCCTTTTATTTTCATTGTATTATCTCTAGGACTAGAAGCTAAATATCTTATAGAGTTAGAAGTCCCACCAGATAAAGGATCAATATATCTTGCATTTTCAAGACCAGGAATTTTTCTTAATTTTTCAATAGGATAATAAGAAGTCATAAGCTTAATATGTCCAGTATCTAATAAAATTACATTTTCTGCAAATTCTTTTAAAGCATATTGTTGACAAACTTTTTGTCCCAGTTTATCTAAATTAATATCTTCTTTAGGTATTGGAATTACAGCAACTCCATTAGTGGTAAGTTCTTCTAAAAGTTCATCAGACAATGATTCTCTTGGAATTTCACAAGAACCACTCATAGCTCCTGGAGTTCCATTTGCTCTTTCACCCATTATATCAGGAATTCCAGCTTTAGAACTTAAACTTTCTCTTCCACCAAAGGTGGGACATCTTAGTATGCACATAGAACAACCGTTACCATATCTATTACAATTTGTCATAGGACCAGTTGAACCAGTAGTTTCTATAAAAACATCCCCATCTATAAAAGAACCATCAGATAATTTTATTTTTAAAATTGAATTATTTTTAATTAACACATTAACAGCTCTACTTCTAAAATGAATATTAATTCCTAAGGATAAAATATACCTTCTGATTTCAGGTTCAGCTTTTCCTATATCGGTTAAATTAGCATGTTTATGACCTGTGAAATCAATATTTTTGTGAAGAGCTAAATTATCCATAATATTAATTAACTCATTAGCACCTAAGTAGGATAGTTCTTCTGAAGCAGTAAATCTTCCGTTATTTCGCATTATACCGCCAACATTACCTACTCCAAGAAGCATATCACTTCGTTCTATAATATGAACATCAGCATTCATTTTCTTTGCTTGTATAGCAGCTTGACATCCTGCAAAGCCACCACCTATAATAATAACTTTCATTTAAAATACCTCAAATATTATTATTTATAATAAAATATTCTAATATTTGAAAATTGGTACTTAATATTTAGTTTATAATAGGAATTATGTTGTAAACTGGCTCTTCATAAGGATGAATATTTTTTATCACGTTTATAACTTCAAGAGCTAAATCTTTATGACATTGAAATTCTATCTTAATTTCCTTCTCGATAGATAAGTTATTTTCTTTTCCTAAATAAGGTTTTGATCCCTTCAAAGGTTTAAAATATCCTGTAACTTCAGTAGTAGAAAAACAGTAATCGTAATTTCCAATGGTTAAAGCACCAGTTTTATTTATTGCCTCCATAAATTGCTCAAGATGAGTAGGTGGAATATAAATTTCAAACTTAACTTTTGTATAATTCATAATAAGACCTCCAATAATCGCTATAATTAAATAATAGACTATTGTTAAAAAATAGTAAACAAAATAAATGTCTAATATTAACAATAAATAAATTTATAAAAAATCATAAAACAACTAAATTAACTAACAAATTAATACAAAAAATAAAAATAAAGAAAAATAATAGCAGATAATTAAATAAAATATTATAAAACTATGAAAAATAAATGGGTATATATCCTTTAATAAAATTAAGCATATTATATAGTGAAAGAAATAAATTATTTGAGGAGTTTAAAATGGGAGTTTTATTTTCTATTATAGGAATAATATTAAGTTTAATATCAGGAGTTATTTTAGTAAGAAATATAATTATAGATGAAATATTTGTTATAAAAAAAGTTAAAATAATAGGGTTTCAGGCATACACATATGTAATGCCAGGAGTAGAGTATAGTACTATTTATAATGCAAGGATTTATCCAGTAATTGAATTAAATGAAGGAGAAGAAAAGATAAGAGTTGCAATTTCAACAGTATCAAATAATAAATTGGAAAAGGGAGATGAAATCGAAGTAATATATCCTAAAGGGAAATTAGATAAAATAAAAGTATATAAAAGAAGAGAAATATATATTTTTTATTCTTTAACCCTTATTATTGGAATATTGATAGTAATTTTATCAACAGCTTTAATTTAACAATGGTTTAAATTGTAGATAGTATAGTATAGAAATTGGATTTATAACTATACTATCTATCTTTTTTATATTCTATGAAAATATATTGCTTTTGTTCATATTATAAAATAAAAAGTGTTTTTTATTTTATCGGAGGAAAAAATGGAAATTACAACAAAGGAAATAATATTAAGAATTATTTTAGCACTTATAATAGGTGGAGCTATAGGATATGAAAGAGAAGTTAAAAATAGAGCTGCTGGTTTTAGAACACATATATTAGTTTGTTTAGGCTCAACTATTATTTCATTATTACAAATAGAAATTGGGAATAATGTTATACAAATGATAGAATTAAATCCAACATTAGGAGAAGTGATTAAAGTCGATTATGGAAGACTAGGATCTCAAGTAATTACTGGAGTAGGTTTTATAGGAGCAGGAACCATAGTTCATACTAAAGGAAATATAAAGGGATTAACTACAGCAGCAACCTTATGGATAGTTGCATGTTTAGGGTTAAGTATAGGAATGGGAAGTTATTGTATAAGTATATTTTCTACTATAATAATATTTATTATACTAGTATTTTTAAAAAAGATAGAAAATAAGTTTATATCAATCAATACTATAAAAATATTAGAAATCAATTTTAAATTCAATGATAATAATAAAATGGAAATGATTAATTTCTTTCAAAGAAAAAAGATTGTTATAAAAAGTATAGAGTATTTCTTTAAAGAAAATGAAAATAAAGAAGTTAATGTTAAATATATTATTTATAAACCTAGGTATATAAATTTGGATAAAATAATTGAAGAGTTAGAGAATAAAAAATATATCAAAAGTGTTAAAATAATAAAATAAATAAAGTGGTTTGAATATCAAAATATTTTTTGTCTAAATATTGATATTTCATTGAATTTTATTGAAGTTTAGCTTATTATTTAATAAGGAACAATAGAAAAAAGGATGGGATATTTCATTATGCAAAAAGATGTAAGTATAGTTAATGAACTTTTAGTGAAAATATTTAACGAAATACTTCAAATTGAAGAAAAAACTTTGAAAAATGGACACTTTTCAGATTTATCTGTAAGAGAAATGCATACAGTAGAAGCTATAGGAAGAAAAGAAAAGAGAATGATGAGTGAAGTTGCACAAGATTTAGGAATAACTGTTGGAACATTAACTACAGCTATAAATAGACTTATAAAAAAAGGGTATGTTGAAAGAAGTAGAATAGAAGAAGATAGAAGAGTTGTTTTAGTTGAGCTTACTAAAAAAGGTAAGATTGCACATAGATTACACGAAAGATTTCATAGTGAGATGGTAAGAAGTATGCTTGATACTCTTTTAGATGAAGAAAAGGAAATATTAATAAGCTCATTAGGGAAGTTAAATAGTTATTTTAAAGAAAAGTGTGAGTCAATAAAATAATAAAGTGTGGGAAGTACGGGAGGATATTATGATAAATACAAGTTTGGAAGTTGCTAAATATGCAACTAGAATGGCTATTTCTTCTAGAGAAGAGGAAGAAGAGCTTAAGATTGAATTAAAGAAAAAAGGTGTTTTAGTAACAGCTGTAAATATAGGTGGAAATATAAATGATTCAACTTCCAAAATATTAGAAAGAGCATTAGTTGCATCAAAAAGAAATGGTCTTATTAGAGAGGAGCATTTGCATGAAGGTGGAGTAGTAGGAGCAACTAGAGATGCCTTAATGCAAGTGTGGAATAGAGCTAGTGGGCAAAATGTAGGTGGGAAAGTAGGAATTGCTAGAAGAGGAGAACACTTAAGTGTTTGTATATTTTTAAGTGTTGGACTTTTGCATTTAGATGAAGTAGTAATTGGAATAGGACATAGAGCTATTCCTGAATAAAAATATTAAGTGTGTATTAAATTTGATAAATTGATACACACTTTTATTATACTTTCCTTTCTTCAGTTTGCAAAGAGATAAACATTGTATGACGGTGACTTGGAGCGTATGCGACGTAACAAGGAATACAATGTTTATCTCTTTTTTATTTATATTTAATAAAAGTAAACTTTTTAATGAATATTAAAGTATGTTAAGTAAAAAAATATTTAATTGATACAATCGTTATATTAATAACAATTAAAATGTAATTAATTGGTTATATATAAAATTAGTTTATTTAAATATTTCTACAACTGGAATATATATTTAGAATAATTTTAGAAGTTAAGTATAAAAAGTATCTTTAGCTATTAAAAAATTGTAGTAATACCATAAAATAAGCATAGAAATAAAAATTTGAGAAAAAAATAAAAAAAATATGATAAAATTTTAACAAAAAAAGATTGACAAAAAATAAACAATGAAATACAATGATATTGTAATCAAGTTGAAGAAATTTTATAAATAGAGAAAATAATTAAAAAATTATAAATCTTATTATTTTAGGAGGATTTAAAATGGCTGTAACAAATGCACAAGAATTAACTCAAAGAATTAAGGAATTAAGAGAAGCTCAAAGAAAGTTTGCAACTTATACTCAGGAACAAGTTGATGAGATTTTCAGACAAGCAGCTATAGCAGCAAATGATAATAGAATTAAGCTAGCTAAAATGGCAGTTGCTGAAACTGGAATGGGTATAGTTGAAGATAAGGTTATTAAAAATCACTTTGCAGCTGAATATATATATAACCAATATAAGGATATGAAAACATGTGGTGTTTTAGAAGAAGATAAAACTTTTGGTATTACTAAAGTAGCTGAACCGATAGGAGTTATTGCAGCAATAGTTCCAACAACAAATCCAACATCAACAGCAATATTTAAAACTTTAATAGCTTTAAAAACTAGAAATGCAATTATAATATCACCACATCCAAGAGCTAAGAATGCTACTATTGAAGCAGCTAGAATAGTTTTAGAAGCAGCAGTTAAAGCAGGCGCTCCAGAAGGAATAATTGGATGGATAGATGAACCATCAGTAGAATTATCACAAAATGTTATGAGAGAATCAGATATAATACTTGCAACAGGTGGTCCTGCAATGGTTAAAGCAGCTTATTCATCAGGAAGACCAGCATTAGGAGTTGGAGCTGGAAATACACCAGCAATAATAGATGAAACAGCTCATATAAAAATGGCAGTAAACTCAATCCTTTTATCTAAAACTTTTGATAATGGAGTTATTTGTGCATCAGAACAATCATTAGTAGTATTAGATGAAGTTTATGATGAAGTTAAAAAGGAGTTAAACGATAGAGGAGCTTATATACTAAAGGGTGAAGAAGTAGATAAGGTTAGAAAAGTAATTTTAAATGAAAAAGGTGGATTAAATGCTAATATAGTTGGTCAATCAGCATTTAAAATTGCTCAAATGGCAGGAGTTAGTGTACCAGAATCAGCTAAGGTTTTAATTGGGGAAGTAGAATCAGTAGAATTAGAAGAACCATTTTCACATGAAAAATTATCACCAATTTTAGCTATGTATAGAGTTAAGTCTTATGAAGAAGCTTTAGAAAAGGCTGCTAGATTAATTGAATTAGGTGGTATGGGTCATACTTCAATACTTTACACAGATCAACTTAAGTCAAGAGATAGAATATTACAATTTGGTGAAAAAATGAAAACTGCTAGAACATTAATTAATATGCCAGCATCACAAGGGGCTATAGGTGATATTTATAACTTTAGATTAGCACCATCATTAACTCTTGGATGTGGATCATGGGGAGGAAACTCAGTTTCAGAAAATGTTGGTCCAAAGCATTTAATTAACATCAAGAGTATAGCTGAAAGGAGAGAAAATATGCTTTGGTTTAGAGTTCCAGAAAAAGTTTACTTCAAATATGGTTGTTTACCAATTGCACTTGAAGAATTAAGAGATATGGATAAGAAGAAAGCATTTATAGTAACAGATAAAGTGTTATTCGATATGGGATATACTAATAAGGTTACAGAAGTTTTAGAAAGAAATGGAATACAATTTAAGATATTCTCAGATGTAGAACCAGACCCAACACTTAGATGTGCAAAAGCTGGTGCAAAAGAAATGTTAAACTTTAATCCTGATGTAATAATAGCATTAGGTGGTGGTTCAGCAATGGATGCTGCTAAGATTATGTGGGTTATGTATGAACATCCAGAAGTTAACTTCCATGATTTAGCTATGACATTTATGGATATAAGAAAGAGAATATACAAATTCCCTAGAATGGGTGAAAAAGCTATGATGGTGTCAATTGCTACATCAGCAGGAACAGGATCAGAAGTAACACCATTTGCAGTTATTACTGATGAAACTACAGGAGTTAAATATCCTCTTGCAGATTATGAACTAACACCTGATATGGCTATAGTTGATGCTGAACTTATGATGACATCTCCAAAAGGATTAACTGCTTGTGCAGGTATAGACGTATTGGTTCACTCAATAGAAGCATATGTTTCAATAATGGCCTCAGAATATACAAATGGATTAGCTTTAGAAGCAATTAGATTAGTCTTCAAATATTTACCAGATGCTTATGCTGAAGGAACAACTAATGTTAAGGCAAGAGAAAAAATGGCTCATGCATCATGTATGGCTGGAATGGCATTCTCAAATGCGTTCCTTGGAATTAACCACTCAATGGCTCATAAATTAGGTGCATTCCATCACTTACCACATGGTATGGCTAACTCATTATTAATGAACGAAGTTATAAGATTTAATGCTACAGATGCACCAACTAAGCAAGCTGCTTTTGCTCAATACAAATATCCAAATGCAGCATGGAGATATGCTAGAATTGCAGATCATCTTGGATTAGGTGGAAACACTGAAGAAGAAAAAGTAGAATTATTAATTAAAGCAGTAGAAGAATTACAAGCAAAAGTTAATATGCCAAAAACTATTAAAGAAGCTGGTGTATCAGAAACTAAATTCTATGAAACTTTAGACGAAATGGTTGAGCAAGCATTTGATGATCAATGTACAGGTGCAAATCCAAGATATCCATTAATGAGTGAATTAAAAGAAATGTATATAAGAGCTTATGAAGGACCAAAAGCAAAAGAATCAAAAAAAGAAAGTAAGAAAAAATAATACCGTAAAATAATATATATTTAAAAGCACTCCAAAAGGAGTGCTTTCAGACTGCTGACAAAGTGTCAGCAGTCTTTAATTTTATATAATTATCTAATATAATTTAAATATATTATTTTTT
>NZ_JACSQZ010000004.1 GCF_014836325.1 Clostridium gallinarum | reverse complement strand
GCTCGATAGCTCAGTCGGTAGAGCAGAGGACTGAAAATCCTCGTGTCCCTGGTTCGATTCCTGGTCGAGCCACCAGAAAAAAGCATTAACATAAGTTAATGCTTTTTTATTTTACAGGAATATAATATTTATTTCTTTTTTAATATCTAGGAAAGTATAAAAAGTTACGCCTTATTATTAACTATTTATACTTTCCTTCCTTCAGTTTTGAAGTGTTAAAATATCATAGCAAGGTGGCTTGGAGCTGTAAGGCTGAACCTGGATATGATATTTTAACACTTTTTTATAAAAAAATTATGCTAAAAAAATTACAGCTATATTAATTATAGCTGTAATTTTTCTATTTAATTTCATTTAAAACTTCTTCAATATGTCCTTTGACTTTAACTTTTCTAAATTCTTTTATAAGAATTCCATCTTCATTAATTATAAATGTACTTCTTTCAATTCCAAGAACTTTTTTACCATACATATTTTTCTCTTTAATTACATCGTATAGGTTACATACAGTTTTTTCTTCATCACTTAAAAGAAGAAATGGCAGATTAAATTTTTCGATAAATTTATTATGAGAATTTAAGTTATCTTTACTTACTCCAATAACCACTGCATTTAAATTATTTATCTCATTAATATTATCTCTGAAGTCACATGCTTCAGTAGTGCAACCTGGTGTATTATCTTTTGGATAAAAGTATAATATAACTTTCTTACCTTTATAATCACTTAAACTATGATTTTTTCCATCGGATCCCATAAGTGTAAAATCTGGTGCTAATTGTCCTATTTCCATTGTAATACCTCCTTTATAATAATAATTATAATACTAATAATAATTATTATCAATAAATAGGAGTAATTATAGAAAATTTGGATTTATTGAGGAAAATTTATATATTTAAATATAAACTCTGTTATAATTAATTATGTTAATAAATTAAAATTAAAGGAGATTATTTAAATGGAAAATAAGATTTTAGCAACAGTTGCAGGGAAAGAAATAAGGGAATCAGATTTACAAAATGTAATATCAAGATATCCAGAAGATAAGAGAGCATATTTTAGTACAGAAGAAGCAAAAAAGCAACTATTAGAGCAACTTGTATCATTTGAGTTAATAAATATTTTAGGAAAAGAATTAAAAATTGATGATACTGAGGAATACAGAGATAATGTAAAACAAGCAGAAAAGGATATATTAACACAATTAACTTTAAATAAATTATTATTAGAAGTTACAGTTACTGATAAAGATGCGTTAAATTATTATAACAATAATAAAGCTCAATTTACACAAGCACCTACTGTTACAGCTAAACATATATTAGTTGATACAAAAGAATTATGTGAACAAATAAAGAAAGAAATTGATAATAATGAAATAACTTTTGAAGAAGCAGCGCTTAAATATTCTACTTGTCCATCAAAAGAAGAAGGTGGAAATTTAGGGGCGTTTGGTAGAGGAATGATGGTTCCTGAATTTGAAGAGGCAGCATTTAATCTAGATCTTAATGTTGTAAGTGAACCTGTACAAACTCAATTTGGTTATCATTTAGTAAAGGTAGAACAAAGAAATGATGGCGTAGAAATGAAATTTGATGAAGTTAAACCTCAAATAGTAAACAAATTACTTCAAGAAGCACAAGAAAGAAAGTATTTAGATGTTGTAAAAGAATTAGAAAAGAAACATGGAGTAACTAGAGCATAATAATAAAGGAGCTGTTATCAGCTCCTTTATTATTAATAGTAAAATTATAATAATTCATTAAATCCTAATATATATTTGTCGGCTAATTTAGTTAATTCATCCTTTTGACTTTCAGAGCTTTTATCATAAATTGCATAAACTGTCATTCCAGCTTTTTTTGCTCCTTTTACAGCTTGTACAATATCTTCAAATACTAAACAATCTTTAGGTTGTACATTAAGTTTTTTTGCAGATAAAAGATATATATCAGGATTATCTTTAGATTTATTTACTTCTTCTGTAGTTGTTATAGCATCAAAATAGTGATAAATATTATTATTTTTTAATGTTGCTTCTAGTAGTGGGATAGAATTACTTGTTGCTAGAGCAATTTTTATATTTTTTTCCTTTAAAAGATTTAAAAAATCAACAACACTATCTTTTAATTTAATATTATTTGAATAATGAGATAAGGCCATTTCATGCCATTTAGCAATTATAGCTGAAACTTCATCTTTTATATTAAATTTTAATTTAAAATAATTAGCTGTTTCACTAAGGGTTAAATGGGTTATTTCTTCTTGTAAATTTTCGGGAACAACGTGTCCAAATGAAGAAAGATATTCTTCATCTATTTTAGCCCATACACCCATAGAATCTATTAAAGTACCATCTAAATCAAAAATTACTGCCTTAAAGTTTTCCATAAAGATACCTCCTTTATAAGATAAAATAAAAAAATATATAAATTAATAGATATATTTCGAATAGTTTCATACAATGTTTTTAAGTAAACAATAATAAAAGGGGAAAAGATTTTTATGAGAATATTAATGTTGTGTACTTATATTTCTATAATTCCATTAATATTAAATTCTTTTAAATTTATTGGGTTTGAGGACAAATTTAAAGAATTCCAGGATTACTTAGATTGAAATTAATTATTTAGAAGTTTATATTTTTAAACATTAAAAAATCCTCTCAAAAAGAGAGGATTTTTTTTGGTCGGGGTGACAGGGATTGAACCTGCGACCTCATGGTCCCAAACCACGCGCGCTCCCATCTGCGCCACACCCCGAAGTACATTATTATTATAGTAACTATATTACTTTATGTCAACACCTTAATATGAAAAAATAAAAAAATTTACTTTCAAATGGAAAGTTGATAAAATATTTTAAATTAATGTTTAAGTTTTGATAAGTTAGCTTATAATTAAGGATAGTGTAAAGTTTCGTAAAAAAATAGAGTTAATAGGAGGAATAATTATGAAAAGTACTACTTTAGTTATATTATTAGGAAGTTTGGGGTTCTTAGTAATGGGATTTGTTTCATTATTAAGTAAAAAAATAAAAGAATATTTTAAAGAAAGTGGAGTTTATAATAATATAGATAAGTTTATGAAATATAATGGTATTTTTAATTTATCTATAGGAATTATAGGAATCATATTAGGAATGTTAGATATATTATTAGAGGAAAAATCTAAGTACATAATAATAATATATATAATACTTACATTAACTATATCAATAATTCAAAATAAATTATTAAAGAAATATAGAAATATATAATAGAATATTAGTATGTTTTAAAAATGTAGATATAAAATACAAGACTGTAAAATATAATTAGATATAAGGAAATAGGCAATATATTATAAAATAATATATTGATAAAGTATGTATAGAATACATTTACATTAACTAGATATCACATTTTTAAAATTTACCATTGTCCAAGCTTACCATAAGTGTTATAATGGTAAAGTATCAAGTAGGGAGAGGGGGATGGTCTAAAAGACCAAGAACTTTATGAAAAAGAAGATTTTATCAGTTGTTATAGCAGGAGCTTTAACACTAACTTCTGTAATGCCAGTTTTTGCTACTCCTAATCAGGAGGTAATAGAAAACCAACAAAAGTATGACGAATTAACTGAGAAGATAAATGACATTCAAGGAGAAATATATAAACTAAATGAAGAAATAGCACCATTAGCTGAACAAGTTAATAAAAACAATGAGCAAATGGAAGCTATAAAAGAAGAAATTGAAAATACAAACAAAGAAATCGAAGCATCAAGAATTGAAATTTCAGAAAAAGAAGAAGTATTAGGAAAAAGATTAAGAGAGTTATACAAAACAGGTGGACAAGGAAGCTACTTAACTCTTTTATTTAGTGCAGAAAGCTTTAGTGATCTTATATCAAAATTAGATTCAGCTAGTAGACTTGTTAATATTGACAAGAAAATAGTAAAGGAATTACTTGATAAAAAAGAAAAATTAGATGAAAAAGTATCTTCATTAGAAGAGAAGTCTAATGAAATTGCAAAGCTTACTGAAGAAACTAATAAAGTTTTAGAAAGTTTTAAAGAGAAGAAGAGTGAACAAGAAACTCTTATTGCTCAAGCTCAGGCTGAACAAAGTAAATTTGATGAAGAATTTCTATCAGTTGCTGAAAGAAGTTTAGTTAATTATCAATTAGAGGTTTTAGGATCATCTAACGATATTACCGAACTTAAAGATGCAATTAGCCAATTAAGAAATATTAGGGATAATCAGCCATTAAAGAGCCCTATCGTTATAGAAGAAGTAAATAATGCTATAGAAAATGCAAAAGTTAAGGTTGAAGATTTAGAAGCACAGCAAGCAGCAGCATCAATAAATGCTAATAGAGGACAAATTTCAGGCTCAGCATCAGCATCAGGAAATGCTATTGTAAGTTATGCGTACCAATTTATAGGAACTCCATATGTTTATGGAGCAACAGGACCAAATTCTTTTGATTGTTCAGGATTTACAAGCTATGTTTATAGAAATGCAGCAGGAATAGAAATAACTAGAACAACTTATTCTCAAATTGGAGTAGGTACACCAGTTTCATATGGTGAATTACAACCAGGAGATTTAGTATTTACCTATGGAGCAGATCACGTTGGAATATACGTAGGTGGAGGCCAATATATACATGCTCCTCAACCAGGAGATTCTGTTAAAGTTTCCCCTGTTACATCATTCTATGCTGCGAGAAGAGTACTTTAATTAAGAAGTTAATAATATTAATTAAAATAAGCTCCGTCTATTAGGCGGAGTTTATTTTTGTATGATATAATTTATTAGATTTGAGTCAAAACTTATATAGAAAACAAGTATAATCCGTTTATAAATGGAAATATTAGATTGAGGTTAAATAAATGAATAAGAATATTAATTTATTAGAAGACGAATCTATAGATGATTTACAATTAGATAATTTATTATTAATTCAAAAAAAACAAGGATTTAGATTTGGAGTAGATGCTGTATTATTATCTAACTTTGCTAATGTAAAAAATAGACATAGAGTTATAGATTTATGTACAGGGACTGGAATAGTTCCATTTTTGATTTATGGGAAATATAAACCTAAAGAAATAATAGGTGTTGAAATTCAAGAAGATATGGTAGAAATGGCTAATAGAAGTAGCAAGTATAATGAAGTTGAAAATATAGTTAAATTTATAAATGCAGATCTTAAGGATACAGGTTTTTTAAAATCTTTAGGAACTTTTGATGTTTTAACTGTAAATCCGCCATATAAGTTAAATAATTCAGGAATATTGAATCCTGATGATAAGCTAGCAATTGCGAGACATGAAATACTATGTAATTTAGAAGATGTTATAAGAGCTTCTAGAAGGCTTTTAAAGGATAATGGAAGAATGTATATAGTACATAGACCAGAAAGATTAATAGATATATTTGAGCTTATGAGAAAGTATAAAATTGAACCTAAAAGAGTTCAAATGATACATCCTAAGGTAAATAAGGCTCCTAATATAGTTCTAGTAGAAGGTCAACGAGATGGTGGAGCATATTTAAAGTGGGAAGCGCCTTTATATGTTTATAATGAAGATGGAACTTATACTAAAGAGATAAATAAAATTTATGGTAGGGAGGAATAATAATGGGTAAAGGTAAATTATATTTAGTTCCTACACCTATAGGGAATTTGAAAGATATAACTTTAAGAGCTTTAGAGGTATTACAAAGTGTAGATGAAATAGCTGCTGAGGATACTAGAACAAGTTTAAAGTTATTAAATCATTTTAATATAAAAAAGACTTTATTTAGTTATCATAAGCATAATGAACAAGGAAAAAGCTTAGATATAATAAATAAATTAAATAATGGGATAAATATTGCTTTAATTACAGATGCAGGAACACCAGGAATATCTGATCCAGGAAGCGTAATAGTAGAAAAGTGTATAGAGGAAAATATAGAATTTGAAGTTTTACCTGGAGCAACAGCAATAACTACAGCTTTAGTCTATTCAGGGTTAGATACTACAAAATTTATATTTAGGGGTTTTCTTCCAAGAGAAAATAAGGAAAGAAATCCTGTGATTGAAGAGCTTAAAAATGTTAGAGATACAATAATACTTTACGAAGCACCTCATAGATTATTAAATACATTAGGATACATCAATGAAAATTTAGGAAATAGAAAAATAGCAGTATGTAGAGAACTTACTAAACTTTATGAAGAAATATATAGAGGAAGGATATCTGAGGCTATAGAATTTTTTACTGAAAGTAGACCTAGAGGAGAGTTTGTTTTAGTAATAGAGGGAAAATCGGATGAAGATATTAAGTCTGAAAGAGAAGCGTTATGGAGCGATTTAAGTATAGAGGAACATTTAATAAAGGTTATTGAATCAGGAATTGACAAGAAAGAAGCTATAAAGATAGTTGCTAAAGAAAGAGGATTAACTAAAAAAGAAGTATATAAGTATTCTGTAAATCTATAATTAAAGGAAAAGCCCCTATAGATTTTTCTATAGGGGTTCTAATTAAAAAACTATTTCTTTAATTCTGTTAAGCAGTTTTTACAGATGTTTTTACCTTTGTAGTTAACAACATCTCTAGCATCTCCGCAGAATATGCAAGCTGGTTCATATTTCTTTAAAATTATTTGTTCTCCATCGACATAAATTTCTAAAGCATCTTTTTCAGCTATATCTAATGTTCTTCTTAATTCTATTGGAATAACTATTCTTCCAAGTTCATCTACTCTTCTTACAACTCCAGTTGATTTCATAAAATACTTCCTCCTTAAAAACAAGTTTCGACATCACGCAAAGTTAATATTACTAAAAATGTAATTAAAAGTCAATAATAAAAGAAAAATTTTTTCAAAAAATACAAATTTATTAATAAAACTAATTTATAAATACAATATACTACCATAAATTAGAAAAGTCAATACTATTAAAATAAATTTTAAAAAAATAGCAAAAAATGTAGAATGGCTTGTCTACTAATTTATAGACCTATTAAATTAGTAAATATAAATATAATATTAAAAAAAAATGAATAAAATAAGCAAAAAATGTAAAAAATATAAGAGTACATTTTAATAAAAGAGATAGAAATAACTTGTAATAAGTTTATATAAACTATATAATTAAAATATAATGAAAACGTAGAGGTGAATATAATGGTAAAGAAGATAGATACTAATTATATAACAGAAATTGCAGAAGAGATGGCAAATAGTACTATGGTTGGTTATGATGATTTACCCAAATATGATCTTTTTTTATCTCAAGTTATAGATTTCTTAAATGATAAATTTATTGAAGATAAATATACTAATAATATAGTTCAAAATTATATTAAAAGTGAAGTTATTAGTAAGCCAGAAGATGGGAAAAAGAGAGGTTATACTAAAATACATTTAGTTCAATTAGTTTTATTAAGTTATATGAGACCTGTACTTACTACAGAAGAAATAAAAAAAGTTTTTAGTTTGGCTTTTAATGAGATTAATGATAGATCAGACGATATTATCTCCTGGGAAAAAGCTTATAAAATATTTTCAGAAACACAAAGTGAAAGCTTTAAAGATTTTTTAAGTAAACCTGCAGTTAATGAAGAAAAGTTAGATAGTATAATATCGGAATTAAAATTAAATGAAAAAGATGAAAATAGTATTAGAACATTTGTAATTGTAATGTCTTTAATAGCACAGGCAAGTGCAATTAAGAAATTGGTTCAAAAGATTGTTAATGAGTATCACTCAGAATAAATTAAAAAAATCCCTATAGATACGTATATAATAATAGGGGTGATTTTAATGAATGAGTTAGTAGATTTAATATCTAATATAGGATTTCCAATAGCTATTTCTTTATATCTATTGATTAGAATAGAGGGTAAGCTTGAAAATCTTACTAATAGTATAAATAACTTATCTCAAACAATTAACACAATTAAATAAAGAATTTTAAGAAGCAATTATACTTTGTTAAAAATATAGTTGCTTCTAATTTTTTTCCTTATGCTAAGTTGGTAATTAGATATTTTTAGGATTATAATATATTTAAAATATAAAGATAGGAAGAGCTTTAATGAAAGATAAAATTATTATTAAGGAATCTGTTAGAGGAATTATTGAGTATATTTTAAAAGCCGGTAGTATAGATGATAGATATATGGGAGCAACTAGAGCTTTAGATGGTACAATTGCTCATCAAAAATTGCAGGCTAGTAATGAAAGCTTATATAGTAATTATCAAAAAGAGGTTAGGCTTCAAGAAGAGTTTGAAATAGATAATGTTATTTTAGTTGTAGACGGAAGAGCAGATGGAATAATAATTGAAAATAATGAGGTCTATATTGAAGAAATTAAATCAACTATGAAAGCTTTAATATTAATAGATGAAGATTACAATGAATTACATTGGGCTCAAGCAAAATTTTATGCATATATATATGGAGTTCAAAATAAAATTGAAAAAATTAATATTAAGTTAAGTTATTTTAATATAGAAACGGAAGAAGTTAAAAGCTTTGATAAGTCCTTTAATATAGAAGAATTAAAAGATTTTGTGTTTAGTATTATAAATGAATATAAAAAATGGATAATATTAAAATCGAATTTAATTAAAAGAAGAAATGAAAGTATAGATAATTTGGAATTTCCATTTCAAAGCTATAGAAAAGGGCAAAGAGAATTAGCTGTAACGTGTTTTAATACAATAAAAGAAAAATCTGTATTATTTGCTCAAGCACCAACTGGTATAGGAAAAACTATATCTACTATTTTTCCTGCTATTAAATCCTTAGGGCAAAATAGAGGAGAAAGAATAGTGTATTTAACGGCTAAAACAATAACTAGGACAGTTGCAGAAGAGGGAGTAAATAAATTAAAAGATAAAGGACTCAAATGTAGAAGTATAACTCTTACAGCAAAAGAAAAGATATGTTTTAAGGATAAATCAAGTTGTAATCCTGAAAACTGTGAGTACGCATTAAATTATTATGATAAAGTAAATGATGTGATTTTTAGAATGATAAGTGAAGAGGAAAGTTTCACTAGGGATAAAATAGAAGAATATGCTAGAAGAGAAAAGCTATGTCCCTTTGAATTATCCTTAGATTTAAGCTTATGGTGTGATTTAATAATTTGTGATTATAATTATGCTTTTGATCCAAGAGCAAGACTTAAAAGATTTTTTGAGGAAGATGTTGATAAAAACATTTTACTTGTGGATGAAGGACATAACCTTGTGGATAGAGCTAGAAGTATGTTTAGTGCACAAATAAATAAGGAAAAAGTTTTAAATGTAATTAAAATTATAAAAGGGAAGGCACCTAATCTATATAAAGCACTAAATTCTATAAATAAATATTTAATAGAGGTTAGAAAAGAAGTTCAGGAAACTGAAAATAAAAGTATATATAAGAAGGAAGAGTATAAAGAAATATATAAATTGATTAGAATTTTCCTGAAAGAATGTGATGAATATTTAGTAAAGTCAACTAATACACAAGGATATGATGAAGTTAGAGAGCTTTATTTTGAGTTAAGAGCTTTTGTATCTATAGCTGAATTATATTCAAAAGAGTATGTAACTTTAGTGGAAATAGATAAAAATGATGTTAAAGTAAAGCTTTTTTGTGTAAATCCATCTAAGAATTTAGCAAGGATTATTCAGGGAAGCTATTCTACTATAATATTTTCAGCTACATTAACTCCAATTAATTATTATATAGATTTACTTGGTGGTGATGATAAAAGCTATAGAATGAAGTTACCATCACCATTTAAGAAGGAAAATTTAAAGGTTTATGGATATCCATTAAATATGAGATTTAAGCAAAGAGAAAATAATATAGATAATCTATGTAATCTAATATTTAAGTTTAAGAAAGAGGAAGAAGGCAATTATATGGTATTCCTACCTTCCTATCAGTATTTGAATAAAATATATTCAAGATATGTAGAACTATTTGGAGAAGAAAATACTATATGTCAAGCAGAGATATTGGCTGAAGTAGATAGAGAAAAGTTTTTAAATAATTTTAAGGAAACAACTAAAATATTAGCCTTTTGTGTAATTGGAGGAGTTTTTTCAGAAGGAATTGATTTACCTGGTAAGAGGTTGATAGGTAGTATAATAGTTGGAGTTGGATTTCCTAAAATATCTAATGAGGGAGATATAATTAAGGACTATTATCAAGAGAAGGGCTTTGATTATGCATATATATACCCTGGTGTAAATAAAGTTATGCAAGCTGTAGGAAGAGTAATAAGAACGGAAAATGATAAGGGAAGAGTTTTACTTATAGATGATAGGTACTATACATTAAAGTATAGGAGTTTATTTCCAAAAGAGTGGGATTTAATAAGATGGGGAGATGTTTTATGAAGGTAACAGATTTAAGTCATACTATAAATACTAATATGAGCACATATACAAAGGACGAAAGATTAGAGGTTTATGATTTAGCATCTATAGAAAAGGATGGCTATAATGAAAAACTTTTAAAAATATGTACACATGCAGGAACACATATAGATGCGCCTAGCCATATGATTAATAAAGGAAAAACAATTGATGAATTTGAAGTAGGAGATTTTATAGGAATTGCAACTATAATAGATGTTTCTAGCTTAAATAGAATAAATATAGAAAATTTGATTTCCTATAGAGATAAGATTAATAATTGTGACTTTGTAATATTAAAAACAAATTGGGATAAATACTGGGGAACAGATAGATATTTACAAGGATTTCCTAGTTTGAGTGAAGAGGCTGCAAAATGGCTATGTAGCTTTAATATAAGGGGAATAGGAATAGATACTATATCTATAGATACATTTGATAGCATAGATTTTGAAGTTCATAATGTAATTTTATCAAGAGGTAAAATTATAATAGAGAACTTAACTAATTTAAATTCTATAAATGAAGATGAATTTACTTTAGTAGCTACACCATTAAAGATTGAAACTGGAGATGCATCTCCAGTTAGAGCTATTGCAATAACCAATTAACATACAATTTTAGTAAGTAGAAAGTTAGATATCCTTAATGAGGCTGTTACAAAGACACCCCCATTAAGGATAAATAAATATTAATATAATTTATTTTTTAAAACTCCTGAGGGAGTTTTTATTTTAAACTCTTAATTTTCCATTGGTATATAGATCTATTTTATAAATAATTTATAGTTAGCGGTAAATTCTTCATTAATAGATAATTTTTCAATACCTTCTTTATCCTTTAAATCACCATTAAAATTTTTATAATCTGAATGTCCATACCATGGTTCTATACATACAAATGGAGCACCGGTAGGCTTGGTCCATATAGCTAAGTAAGGAAATCCTGTATAATCCATTGTTAGTTCTTTGTTATTTTTATAATTTTTTAATGTAATAGAATTAGATCTTAAATCACTAAAAACTATTGCATCATCTTTAAATAAATCTAAATTTAAATTTATTTTATTCTCATTATTAAAGAAATTCTTAGTTTCGCCAGTAAAATAACCGGTATTTGAATCGAGTTCCATAATATCTGCACGTTCTTTTTCATTAAACTGTAAGTAATAATCCTCAAATTTTTCTCCATCTAATAATGGGCACATAAAGGCTGGATGTCCACCTATAGAGAAATAAATTTCTTTATTATCAAGATTTTTAACATTATAGTTAACACTAACTCCATTTTCTAATAAAGTATATGTAAGTTTTAATGAAAATTTATAAGGATATATTTTTAAAGTATCTTCTGACCATAAAAGTTCAAAAGTTATATGATTATTATCTTTTTCTATTACATTAAATTCTCTAGTTCTAGCAAGACCATGTTGAGGTAATTCATATTCATTATTTTCTGCTTTATACTTATTATTTAAAACTTTACCTACAATAGGAAATAAGATAGGAGAATGGTATTTCCAATAAGTTTCATCTCCACTCCATAGGAATTCAATATTATCATTTTTTGTAATTAAATTATTAAGTTCACCACCAAAAGTACTTGTTGAAATTTTTATATTTTCATTTTCTAATATATAATTCATAAAACACCTCTCAAATTCTATAAAGATACTATAAAAATTATACTATAGTAAAGTGCTTTTAAAAAGAAAAGGGTTAAAATACTTATATATTTATAAATAATATAGTATTATATATAAAAGTAATACAATAATATAAACAATTTAATGGGGTGATTTAATGAAGAAAGAAAATGAATCTAAAAAATCATTTTTAGATTCTGTTATATATTTTATTGTAAAAATAAATAATGATGATATATTTGCTTTAGGAGCTCAACTTGCCTATTATTTAATGTTATCTTTTTTCCCATTTCTAATATTTTTAATGACTATAGTAGGTTTTAGTAGATTAAATTCTGCGGATATATTAGATGGATTAAGAACTATTTTACCTAATAATGTTTTTAGTTTAATAGATACTATAGTAGTTGAAGTAGTAGATACTCAAAATGCTGGTTTATTAGGGGCCTCTATTATACTTACAATTTGGTCTGCTTCTTCTGGGTTTAGAGCTGTAATTAAGGGGTTAAATAAAGCTTATGATGTAAAAGATTCTAGATCATTTATAAAAAGGTCATTTGTAGCAATTATCTTTACTTTAGGGCTTACCATAATTATTGTATTAACATTAGCAATGTTAGTATTTGGAGAATTAATAGGAGAATACATATTATCTATATTTCCTTTTGATATAGATATTTCAACAATATGGAATTTAAGTAGATACCTAATAGTAGTCTTTATGATGATATGGATATTTGCTTGTATGTATAGATATACTCCTGCTAAAAAAGTACCGTGGAGAGAGGTATATATAGGTGCAATAGTTAGCACACTAGGATGGATAATAGTTTCTTTAGGATTTTCATATTATATAAACAATATTGCTAACTATTCTAGGTTATACGGAAGCGTAGGGGCAGTATTTGTATTGATGACATGGCTCTATATTACATCCATTATATTAATAATAGGTGCTGAATTTAACTCTATAATTAATAGAAGTAAAAAATAATATAAAAGGTTTTGTATTATAAGATTCTTAAGAGAATTAAAAGTACAAAGCCTTTTTTTAGCTCTCATGAATAGAAAAGTGGTAAGTGGTTAGAATTAAAGAAGAAATATTCAGGAGGTGTAAAAAATGAATAAAATTGTATTACTAGGAAAATTAATAAGAGACCCTGAACTTAGAACCTTGGAAGAGGGAGATAAAGTATTTACAAGATTTATTATTGCTGTAGATAGAAACTTCAAGGCTCAAGATGGAACAAGAAAATCAGATTTAATTCCAGTTACTCTTTGGGGAAGGAAAGCAGAATTAGTATGCCAGTATCTAAGAAAGGGAAGCTATATAAGCTTAAGTGGAAGATTAAGAACTGGAAGTTATGAAGATAAAGATGGTAATAAAAAATATATTGCAGAAGTTGTAGCTGAAGATTTTAAATTTGTAGGAAATAGAAGAGATGATAGAGAAAACAATGTTGAAGATTTAGCCAATAATTAAGCCTTAAATATAAATTAAAATAAATAGAGTAAAGGAGCTGTATTTAACGAAAGTTAATACAGCTCCTTACTAAATTATATAGTTCCTTTACTTAAAACAGTTGCTTTGCTTTCCTCTTTTTGTATTCCTTCTATTATCTTAACAGAAGAAGTAATATCACCAATAAGGATACCACCAACTAACTTATTATTTTGGAAGAATAGTTTTGAATATTTATTATTTGCATTATCCACATATCCTATTTTTTCTAATGTAGGATCATCAAAGTTTATAGTTCCAGCAGAGAATACTTGTGTATTCATTGCTTGGAATACTGTAGATGAAACAAATTTTTCAAACTTAATCTTATCTCCAGTTGCATTAGCTCCAGCAACTTTTCCCATTTCTATAGCAGCAGGCCAATTTCCATAATAAACGCCATCATATTCAGCTATATCACCACAAGCATAAATATTGTGTATATTTGTTTCCATACGATCATTAACAACTACGCCTCTTTCACATCTAATACCAGCAGGTTGTGCTAAGAAGATATTAGATCTTACACCTACTGAGAATATAATTGCATCAGCATTTATTACTTTACCACTCTTTAAGTTAACGGATTTAACTCCATTTTCATCAGCGTTTATAAATTCTACAGCTTCTCCTAAAAGAACTTTAACAGGAGTTTGGTTTACTAAGTTTTCAAATAGCTTAGAACCATCACTGTCTAATTGACGAGGAAGCATTCTTTCAGCTAATTCAATTACATTAACATTTATGCCACGTTTTTGAACTTCCCAAGCAGCTTCTAGACCTAATAATCCACCACCAATTATAACTACATCCTTAGCATTAGGTAATTCTTCCTTAAGCTTATTAACATCGCAAAGCTTTTTAATAGTATGAATTCCCTTTATAGTATTGTAAGTCCAAGAATTTATTTCTACTTCTGAATCATTTAATTTAACCTTAGTAGGTGGAACAAAGTTGTAGCTACCATTAGCTAATATTAGTTTATCATAGCGAATACCTTGTTTATTATCTAATTTGACTATTTTATTTTCTCTATCAATAGTATCAACATTAGAGCCAAGTATTTCTATAATATTATTTTCCTTATACCAATTAGCTCTTGCAAGATAGAATGAATCATCAATATCTTCACTAATTAAATCAGATAATTGAGTTCTTACGTATGAGTGTACTGATTCATTAGAAATTAATTTGATTATTGCACTTTCATTTCTTTCTTTTATAGCCTTAGCTGCATAGAAGCCAGCAGCACCATTACCTATAATTACATAAGTTTCTTCTTTATCTATTTTGTAAGTTGTAATTTCTCTTTTTACTTCAATAAATTGATCACTTCCAGCTCCACATACAGGACATATTTCAGGAACTTCTTCTGCTTCAAATATTTCTCCACAAATTACACATTTCCAAAGTTTTAATCCGCCACCTGTAGATTTTGCTTCTTCTTTTTCTTTAGTAACAGTTTGAGCTGGAAGCTCTTTATTACCAAGAAGAATTGAACCAAATTCAAATCCAAAATCAAAAGCTTCTTTTAGCTCATCATCAGATGGCTTAAAGTTAATTTTTAAGCTTGGATATAATCTCATATTTAATTCTTTCAATCTAGTTTCCATTCTAGGAATAGCTTCTCCACTCCAACCATAAGATCCAAATGCAGCAGCTAATTTTCCACCATGAACAATAGGATTTAATTTAGAAAGAACGTCACGTATTGGTTCAAGTAATTCTGCAACTATTGTAGGAGAACCACATAAGAATCCATCTGATTCAGTAATACTATTAACTATTTCACCTAATTCGTGGTCAATAACATTAAATAATCTAACTTCTATATTTCCTGAAGCTTCTATACCTTCAGCAATTTTTTTAGCTAAAGATGCTGTATAGCCGTAAGCCGAAACATAAGGTATAGTTACAACTTTCTTAGCATCAGAAGATGGTATTGATGGAGTACTCCAAGCTCTATAATGTTCAACTATTTCCATAGGATTTTCAACTAACACCGGACCATGTCCTGGAAGTATCATGTCGATTTTTAAATTTTCTATCTTTTTTATTGCTTTTAATACATAAGGTTTATATGGTCCAAAAATACAATCAAAATAATACTTTAAAGCTTCCATATAATTATCTTTATTTTCAACGTTACTGTTTAAAACAGCTTCAGATGAATAGTGAGATCCAAAGGAGTCACAAGTTATTAAAACTTCATCTTCAGGAATATAAGTGTAAATTGAATCAGGCCAATGTAAAAATGGTGCTGAAATAAATTGTAGCGTTTTATTTCCTAATGATAAAGTATCTCCATCTCCAACAGTAATAGATTCGAAATCTCTATTAGCTATTTTTTTCATAAATTTTATAGCAGGAGCAGATCCAACAACTTTAGCATTTGGTGAAATTTCTAACAACCTAGCTACTGATCCAGCATGATCTGGTTCTGTATGATCTACAACAATATAGTCAATTTTACTTATATCTACATTTAAATCTTCAAGTTTTTCAAGATATTGATCAAAAAATTCTACTTTAACTGTTTCAAAAACAGCTGTTTTTTCATTTCCTTTAACAACGTAAGAGTTATAGCTAGTTCCGTAAGGAGTATACATGATTATGTCAAAAACTCTTAAATCTGGATCTAAAGCTCCTACCCAATGAATATCCTTTTTTATTTCTAGGGATTTCAAAATGAACACCTACTTTCGAATAAATATTAATTAATAACTATTATTATATGTCTAATTATTAACAATATCAATATAAAATTAAAATATTTAACAATAAAATTTATTCAAAATAAATTTTAAATATGAGTTATTTAATTGATAATGTTAAATATAAGTAATATATCAAAATAATACAAAATAGTATAATTTATATTAAAAAATATATTAGATTATATACAAGAAAACGATGAATTTTATAATAAGTGGAATAAATGTGAAATTAAATTTTGATTATTATATATAGATTAAATAAAAAACATTAAATTATACATCAATAGGTGAATTTTGTTGAATTGTAAAGAATTATTTTTGTTTAGTAGCAAACAAGGTTTGACATTGTTTTAATAAAATTTGTGATATTGTAATATTATGTTAATGATTATCTGATAAATAAAAGGGAGGAGAAAAGATGCATATTGTTGAAAGCTTAGATAGTAATGTGAAAACTGACAACAAAGAAAGTAAGTATTCTTTTAGAATGTTTAAAGAAAGTTTCTTTAGTGGACAAGCATTTGGGATAGAAGTAGAGAGGCAGGATTTAATAGAAGGAAATATAATAAAAATAGAAAGAGATTCTATTAGTAAGATATCCAATAATGAAGAAAAGGTTAGGGATTTACTAAAACTATTATTTAATTATAAAGTATCACCTATACACCTTGTTGATATATTAGGGGACTATGTTGATAGCTATGTTTCAGATTTTAATATATAAATTATAGAAAATAAAATCATAGATGTCGTATAATTAAAAGATAAAAATAAGTTGTTAATTTTTTTATATAGCTGTTGTTATTATGGCTCGAGAGGTGATTTTATGATTATTGGAATAGGAACAGATATAATTGAAATAGATAGAATAGAAAATGCTATTAATAAAAATAATAATTTTCTAAAAAAATTATTTACAGTTAATGAAATAGATATGTTTAAAAGTAGAAATATGAGAGTTGAGGTTATAGCTGGAAACTTTGCTGCAAAAGAAGCTATAAGTAAGGCTTTGGGGACAGGCTTTAGAGGGTTTTCACTAACCGATATTGAAGTGTTAAGAGATGAACTTGGAAAACCTATAGTTTTCTTGAGTGAAGATATAGAAAAAATAATTAAAGTAGAATATAGATTTAATATTTCTATATCACATAATAAAACATCTGCAATAGCATTTGCTATATTGGAGGAAATTTAATGGAAGTTATGTCAATAAATAGTTGTAGAGAAATAGATAGATACACTATTAAAGAAATAGGAATTCCAAGTCTTATATTAATGGAAAATGCAGCAAAAGAAGTAGTAGATAAGATTATTAACATTAGAAACAACTTTGTAGTATTTTGTGGGTGTGGAAATAATGGTGGAGATGGGTTAGTAATTGCAAGAAAATTAATTCTTGAGAATAAAAAAGTATCAGTAATAATTGTAAGTGAAGATGATAAATATAGTGAAGAATTTTTAGTAAATCTTAATATATTAAAAAAGATTACTAATGAAATTATATATATAAAGTCCATAGAGGATATTTATAATTTAGGGAGTTTTATACAAAGTTATGATATTGCAATAGATTGTATATTTGGTATTGGGTTAAATAGGGTTTTAGGAGAGTTTTATATAAAGTTAATAAATTTTATAAATGAAAGTTTTAAATTTATAGTTAGTGTTGATGTGCCATCTGGGTTAAATGCTAATGATGGAAGTATAATGGGAGCTTCTATTAAAGCTAATATTACCTACACTTTTGAAACAATAAAAAGAGGTTTCATTGAATATGAAGCTTTAGAATATTTAGGTAAAATAGAGGTATTAAAAATAGGAATACCTAATTTTGTAAAAGAGAAGAATTCTGATAGAATATATATATTAGGTAAAGAAGATTATAAGAAAATGCTAAAAAAGAGAAAGATATATGGACATAAGGGTTCTTATGGAAAGGTATTAGTTTTAGCAGGAAGCAAAGGCTATAGTGGGGCAGCTTATATATGTTCAGAATCTTGTGTCAGATCTGGAGCAGGATTAACTACTTTAGCTACTACAAAATATGTACAAGACAAGCTAAGTAGTAAGTTGGTTGAGGTTATGACAATTAATATTGAAGAAGGTGATAATTTAGAGGAGTTAATAAAAAAATCAAATGTATTTGCTATAGGGCCAGGTATTGATAATGAAGAATTATACAAAGATATTTTTATAAAGTTAGTTAAATATGAAGAAAAGAAATTTGTAGTTGATGCTGGAGCCTTTAAATTAGTAAAAGAAAATAAAGAAATATTAGACAAGTTAAAGGGAAGAGCTATATTTACTCCACATCCTGGGGAAATGGCAAGACTTATGGGAGAGAGTATAGATTATATTGAAAATAATAGAATTGAGGTAGCAAAAAAATTTGCTAAAGAAAATAATATTGTAGTTTTATTAAAGGGATATAAGACTATAATTACAAATGGGGATGATGTTTACATAAATTGTACTGGTAATAGCAAAATGGCTTCTGGGGGGATGGGAGATTGCTTAACTGGAATTATAGCTGCATTATTAGCACAAGGGCATTCGTTAATAGAGTCTGCTTTGCTTGGTGCATATGCTCATGGATTAGCTGGTGAGCTAGCATCTGAAGATAAATATTCAATTATAGCATCAGAAGTTATGGAAAATATATCGAAAGCATTGAATTATATATGAATAAATTTTAATTAGCTTTAATATTAGTAATAATAAGTATCAACGTTCAAGGGGGATAAAATGAAAAAAAAATTATTACTAATAACTTTAATATCTATACCGATAATATTAATTGGGATAGTTATTTTCTTTAGGACAACAGCTGAACCAACTAATGAAGAAATAATTGAATCTTTAAAAAACATAGAGAATTATAAATCGGAAGTAGAATTTATAATTAAAAACTCCAGGGATGAAGAAAGACAAGATGCAATTCAATATTATAAGGCTAATTTAGCTGGAAGGATTGATTTTGGAGAAGAAAGAACAAAAATTTATAAAGATGATCAAATATTAGTTAAGGACTATATTTCAAATAAGGAATACACTATGTTAAATAGCATGGATGATTTGTATTCTTTAAGTTTCTTAAATAAATTATTATCTTATCCTATAAATAATGATGGAATAATAGAAGGACAAGAAGAATGGGGAGAAACAGAGTATATTTCATTTACTAGTGAATTATTTTTAAAAAATGATACTTTAGATAAAGTAAAGATATTTATAGACAAAAATCAAAAGACTCCTATAGGGGCTATAGTCTATGATAAAAATAATAATGATCGAGTTAGAATAGTATATAGAAATTTTGAGAAATTAAAAGAATTAGATGAGGAATTATTTAAATAAAGAATTAAAATTAAACCAGTTCAATATTTGACTTTTAAATTAGTACAAGTTAAGAAGTTAAAGAAAGTGGAGTACATAAGTATGAGAAAGAATTTTACAAATCAAAGATAAAATCATCAAAATAATTTAAATTGTAAGAATATAAAAATTTGTTGAAAAAATTAAACATAAGTTTTGACAAAGGGACATAATTTGCAATATAATCTATTTATATACATAGATCCTTTACTATCTGGAGGCAAATTATGTCTAAAAAAGTTGTTAATTTCCGATTTATGAAAAATTCAATAAAAATCAAAAAAAGTAGTCAATTTATTGGGTATTCTTTAATAGAATATAATGAAGATCAATTGAATATGGATGTTTTTGAAATGATGAGAGATGGCTACAAAGAAATGGCGAAAATTAATTTGGAGCTTTCACAACTTCCTTTCGAGTGCGAAAATGCGAATATTGATGAATATGAGAACTGGCTTTGCGGAGTGTGATATTTCTAATGACGACTATGGTAGTAAAAAGAGGGGATATTTTTTATGCTGATTTAAGCCCTGTTATAGGATCTGAACAAGGTGGAATTAGACCAGTCATAATAATTCAAAATGACATAGGAAATAAATATAGTCCAACAGTTATTGTTGCAGCTATAACATCACAAATTAATAAAGCTAAGTTACCAACACATGTTGAAATTTCTTCAGAAGAATATGGCTTAAATAGAGATTCAGTTGTTTTATTAGAGCAACTAAGAACTTTAGATAAGAAAAGATTGAAGGAAAAGATAGGTCATATGACTGATAATGATATGAGAAAGGTAAATAAAGCATTATTAATAAGTTTAAATTTAGCATAAAATATTAATCAAAAAAATTATTTAAAAGAGAATTGAGTACCTTAAATACTTAAGAAACCCTATATGGGTTTCTTTTATTATAAAAGTTTTTAACGCAAAATGATATACTATTTAAATATTGTATATCACATATGCTTTAAAATAACCTAATTTTAGTGTGAAATAACACTATTAGTATATACAAATTAAATATGTTGTGCTAAAATAATTTTATAAAGACAAGGCACAATATATTTACAGGTAAATCAAATCTTAGGAGGATGAAAGATGATAAAAAATGTTGAAGAATTAAAAGCATTAGCAAAAACTGTTCGTAAGGATATAGTTTCTATGCTAACAGAATCTCGTTCAGGGCATCCAGGTGGATCGTTATCAGCTACTGATATTTTAACTACATTATATTTTGGGGAAATGAATATAGACCCAAAAAATCCTAAGGACGATAACAGAGATAGATTTGTCCTATCAAAGGGACATGCTGCACCTGTTTTATATAGCGTGTTAGCTAGAAGAGGATTTTTCCCAGTTGAAGAATTAAATACTTTAAGAAAAATTGGAACTAGATTACAAGGACACCCAAGTATGAAATGTTTACCAGGAGTTGATATGTCTACTGGATCTTTAGGTCAAGGTATATCAGCATCTGTAGGAATGGCTTTAGCTGGAAAATTAGATAAGAAGGATTATAGAGTATATACTCTTCTAGGAGATGGAGAATTAGAAGAAGTTCAAGTATGGGAAGCAGCTATGGCAGCAGCTCATTATAAGCTAGATAATTTAACTGCTTTTGTAGATTTTAATGGTTTGCAAATAGATGGAGACATAACAAAGGTTATGAACCCTTCTCCAATTGATAAAAAATTTGAAGCATTTGGATGGAATGTTTTAATTATAGATGGACACGATATAACAGCAATTCAAGATGCAATAGAAAAAGCAAAGAACTTTAAAGGACAACCAACAGTTATAGTTTGTAATACAGTAAAAGGTAAAGGGGTTTCTTTCATGGAAAATGAGGCTTCATGGCATGGAACAGCACCAAGTAAGGAACAATGTGAACAAGCTTTAGCAGAAATTGGAGGTAACAATTAATGAGTAAGAAGATTGCAACAAGAGAAGCTTATGGAAAAGCATTAGTAGAGTTAGCTAATGTAAATGAAAATATAGTAGTTTTAGATGCTGACCTATCAAAATCAACAAAAACTGCAGATTTTAAGGCTGTTTGCGAAGAAAGATTCTTCAACATGGGAATAGCAGAAGGAAATATGATGGGAGTTGCTGCTGGTTTATCTACTTGTGGAAAAATTCCATATGTAAGTACATTTGCTATGTTTGCAGCTGGAAGAGCTTTCGAACAAATTAGAAACTCTATTTGTTATCCCAAATTAAATGTAAAAGTATGTGCAACTCATGCGGGATTAACAGTAGGGGAAGATGGAGCATCTCACCAAGCTATAGAAGATTTAGCTTTAATGAGAAGTATTCCAAACATGACTGTAATATGCCCTTCAGACGCAGTTGAAACTAGAGCTGCTATAAAGGCTATTGCTGAATATGATGGACCTTGTTATGTTAGATTAGGAAGAGCTGCTGTTAATATTGTAAATGATGAAGATACTTATGAGTTTAAAATAGGTAAAGGTGTAACTTTAGCAGAAGGAAATGACGTAACAATAGTAGCTACTGGAATAATGGTAGATGTTGCTTTAGAAGCTAAAGAAATGCTTAAAAACGAAGGAATTAATGCAAGAGTAATAAATATTCATACATTAAAACCAATAGATAGAGAAATATTAATTACAGCAGCAAAGGAAACTGGTGCTATAGTAACAGTTGAAGAACACAATGTAATAGGTGGACTTGGATCTGCTGTATCAGAAGTATTAACCGAAGAAATGCCAGTACCAGTATTAAAGGTTGGAGTTCAAGATGTATTTGGAGAAAGTGGATTACCAGATCAACTTTTAGAAGCATATGGATTAACAGCTGCGAATGTAGTTGAAAAAGTTAAGAAAGCAATTGCTTTAAAAAAATAATTTGTTAACTATAATAATTAAAATAAATCACAAAACTATTTTAAAATAGCTATATTTACCATTTTTAGTGAGTTTAAGATAAGCTCATTTAGGTTAGGGACTGCATTTAAAGCAGTCCCTTTATGGTTTTAAGAGATAACTTTTTCAATTTAATAATGATATAAATGGTGTGGATTATTACTTGCAACATATATATAATATTTATGTAGAATTATAAAAAGTTGTGGGGAAAATATAATAACTGTGGATAGAATTAGATGTAATGTGGAAAAATAATAAAAATTCTCTATGAAAGGAGATTTATATGAAGGAAAAAGTAAAAGAGTATCTTTTAATAATAACAGGTGTATTTTTAGTTGCTATATCGCTAGAATATTTTTTTATACCTAATGATATAGCTGCAGGGGGACTAACAGGTTTAGCAATAGTAATAAATCATTATATACCTTCAATTTCTACAGGGCCATTAGTTTTTATTATGGATTTATTTCTATTTGTAATTGGATTTATTTTTCTAGGAAAAAATTTTGGTGTTAAGACTATAATTTCTAGTTTTAGCTTAGCGGGAATAATGACAATTATAGAAAAGTTTTTTAATCCACAAGCTTTAACTAATGATTTAATGCTTGCAGCTATATTTGGAACTTTAATAACAGCTATAGGAATGGCAATAGTTTTTAATGCCAATGCATCTACTGGAGGTACAGATACTATAGCCAAAATATTAAATAAGTTTTTAAATATAGATATAGGAAAGTCTTTATTAGCTGTTGATTTTATAGTAACCTTATTAGGTGCACTAACTTTTGGTATAAATGTAGGATTATATGGGTTATTATCTGTAATAATTAATGGAATAGCTATAGATAAATTTATAGAAGGATTCAAGGTTTGTAAGGAAGTAACTATTATAAGCACAAAAAATGATGAAATAGCAAAATTTATTATGGATGAATTAGAGAGAGGATGTACTTTTTTAAAGGGCGTTGGAGGTTTTACAGGAAAAGATACCTTTGTGTTATATGCTGTTGTAGGAAGAAATGAGTTTATTAAATTAAAGCAGTTTATAGGAAAGGTTGATCCAAAAGCGTTTATAACAGTAGGAGAAGTACATGAAGTAATGGGTGAAGGATTTGAAAATATTAAATAACTTTTAAGATGGGATTATATAGACAGAAGGAGAATACAAAAGAAATGAAAAAATTAAAAGAATATTTTTTAGCTACAGTAGGAGTAGCAATAGGATCATTTGCATTAGAATACTTTTTCTTTCCCCTTGATATAGCTGCAGGTGGAGTTTCAGGGTTAGCTTTAGCTATAAATCAAATAATTGATATTAATCCAAGTATATTAGTTTTTATATTTAATGCTATATTATTTGCATTGGCATTTTTCTTAATTGGTAGTTCATTTGGAGCTAAAAGTATTTATTCTACAGTAATGATGTCTGTAATAATGTGGATTTTTGAAACTTTCTTTGAGCCAAGAGCAATAACAGATAATATGGTTTTAGCATGTATATTTGGATCAGCTGTATTGGCTTTTGGAACTGCAATTACATTTTATCAAGGTGCTTCAACTGGTGGAACTAGCATAATAGCTAAAATTATAAATAAATATCTTCATATTCCAATAGGTCAAGGATTACTATTAGCCGATTGTACAGTAACTTTACTTGCAATATATTCTTTTGGAATTGAAAAAGGATTGTTTGGTCTTTTAAGTGCTATTTTAATAGGAAGTTTAGTAGATAAATTTATTGCTGGAATAAATCCAGTTAAGCAAGTATTTATAATAACAAATAAGGAAAAATTAGTAGTAGATTTTATAAATAATGATATAAATAGAGGATGCACAATATTAACTGGAAAAGGTGGATATACAAAAGAAAACATGACCGTTATATATACAGTTTTAACTTCAAAACAATTTATTACGCTAAAACAGTTTATCCAAGTTAATAATCCAGATGCATTTTTAACAGTAAGTGAATCTACAGAGGCAGTAGGTAAAGGGTTTACAGATTATTAAGATTTAATGAAATTTAATAAAAAATGAAGAAAATTGTATATTTATAAAGTTGAAAAGTGTAAAAAAAGTTTTTCCTTGTGCTTTGTTATGCTATAATAACGCTATAGGTTTAAAATACGCTAATGTGCGAGGTGTTTAGAGAATGATAGAATTTAAAAATGTATCTAAGCTATACGACAATAATGTTAAGGCTTTATCAGATGTTAATATAAGTATAGAATCAGGAGAATTCGTGTTTTTAGTTGGTCCTTCTGGAGCAGGGAAATCAACTTTTATAAAAATGCTAATTAAAGAAGTAGACCCAACTGTTGGAGAAATAGTAGTAGCAGGTAAGAAGCTTTCAACTGTTACAAGAAGACAAATACCTTATTATAGAAGAAAGATAGGAATGGTTTTCCAAGATTTTAGACTTATTCCTACTTTAAATGTATATGAAAATGTTGCTTTTGCTATGAGAGTAGTTGAAGCTTCACCTAAAGAAATTAGAAAAAGAGTTCCTATGGTACTTTCATTAGTAGGACTTTCTCATAAGTATAAGATGTTCCCAAGTGAATTATCTGGTGGTGAGCAACAAAGAGTTGCTTTAGCAAGAGCTATTGTAAATAATCCATCAGTATTAATTTGTGATGAGCCAACAGGAAATCTAGATCCTGAAACTGCAAAAGAAATAATGGAGCTTTTAGAGGATATTAATAGAGCTGGAACTACTATTCTAATGGCTACTCATGCAAAGGAAATAGTTGATAACATGAAAAAAAGAGTTATTGCTATAGAAAAGGGTTATGTAGCAAGAGATACAGCAAGGGGGACGTACGAAAATGAAAATTAATACAATAAAGTATTTCTTTATAGATGCTTTTAAAAGTTTAAAAAGAAACAGAACATTAAGTTTAGCAGCTATGATTACTGTTTTAATTACATTCTTTATTTTTGGTACTTTCATCCTACTTGGATTAAATTTTAATAAAGCTATAGAAGATGTTGCTTCAAAGTTAGAAGTTAAAGTTTATTTAGATGAAGACATTAAGTTAATTGATCAAAGAGAAATAGAAATTAAACTTAATGAACAAGAAGGGGTTAAAGAAGTTGTCTATGAATCTAGAGAAGAAGCATTTTTGAATTTAAAGGAAATGCTAAAGGACAATCAAGGATTATTAGAAGGTTATGATTTAAAGGACAATCCATTACCAAGCTCATTTATTGTAAAATTAAAAGATCCAGAAGCAGCACAACAAGTTACTGATTCTGTAAAAGGAATGACTGGAGTAGAAGATATTTCAAATCAACAAGATATGATTGATACTATAAGTTCCTTTGTAGATGGTGTTAGAGTAGCTGGATTAGTATTATTTGTTGTATTTGTAGGAGTATCTGTATTCTTAATAACCAATACAACCAAAATAACAGTATATTCTCGTAGAAGAGAAGTTGGAATAATGAAGTTTGTAGGTGCTACAGATTGGTTTATTAGATGGCCATTTATAATTGAAGGAATGATAATAGGATTTGTGGGATCTTTAGTAGCTAGCATTATACTATTCTTTTTATACAGATATGCATATGGCTACATAGTATCTAATATGTTCTTAGTTTCTTTAGTTTCGCCAAGTTTTGTTTTAGGAAGTTTAACTTGGGTATTCTTACTAGGTGGAATAATAGTAGGTGCTTTAGGTAGTGCAGTTGCATTAAGAAAATTCTTAGATGTATAAAGCTATTAATAAAAAGAAAGAATAAACTATATAATTTAAGTGGAGATTAATCTCCACTTAAAATATTATTAAGACAAATATATAATTAATAGGTTTTTATGAAAGGAAGTATTAGAGTATGGAGGAGAATAACAACAAAAAAGGTAAGAAAGCTTATAAGAAATCTCTAGTTATAATAGGAATAGTTATAATTTTCTTAATTTCAAATCTTACATTTTTCTATTTAGGAAACACTGTTGCATTCAGTGGAGTTAGCTTAAGAAGCATTAGTGATGATGTAGCTAAAGATGTTAGTGAAGTAAAGGATGTAAAGAAGTATGAATTATTATTTCAGGTAAGAGATGCATTACTAACAAAATATGATGGAGAAATAGATGATAATGAACTTTTAGAGTCAGCAATAAAAGGAATGACACAATCTTTAAAGGATCCATATACAGTATTTATGAATTCTGATGAATACAAATCTTTTACTGAACAAAGCGAAGGACATTTTGTAGGTATAGGAGCTCAGTTAGGAATTAAGGATGATAAGGTTACTGTAGTAGCACCAATAGAAGGTTCTCCAGCTGAAAAAGCAGGATTAAAAGCTGGTGATGTAATTTTAAAGGTTGATGGAAAAGAACTAGAAGAAGTTAATGTTGAAAAAACTGTAGCAATGATAAAAGGTGAGCAAGGAAAACCAGTAACTTTAACTGTTTCAAGACAAGGCTCAGATTATATTGATATAACAATAGTTAGAGATGTTGTTAAGATAATATCTGTAAAAGGAGAATTAATAGACAACAATATAGGATATATACAAATAGCTTCTTTTGATGAAGATGTAGCTAAGGACTTTAAGGAAAAGATAGTTGAACTTAAAAACCAAGGTATGGAGGGAATGATATTAGATTTAAGAGGAAATCCAGGAGGATTTCTAAATGAAGCTGTAAAAGTTGCTTCTGAATTTATTCCAAAGGGAAAAGTTATAACATATACTATAGATAAATATGATAATAAGCAAGAATCTAAGTCTATAGGTGGAGATGCTGAAGGTATGCCATTAGTTATATTAATTGATGGAGGAAGTGCATCAGCTTCAGAAGTAGTTACTGGAGCTTTAAGAGATTATGAAGTTGGAACTACTATTGGAACAACTAGTTTTGGAAAAGGTGTTGTACAACAATTAATAGAATTTAAAGATGGTAATGGTGGATTAAAAGTCACTACATCAAAATACTATACACCAAATGGAGAAAATATTCATAAGGTAGGAATAAAACCGGATATAGAGGTGGAAATTCCTGAAGAGTTAGCGCAAAAGGAATATGACAGAAGTATAGATCCTCAATTTAATAAGGGATTGGAAGTCATAAAAGAAAAGATAAAATAGGAGGCTCATGGATGGAATTAATATTATACACATTAAGAACTGTATCTTACGCAATAGTTGAGCCTATGCATCTATTTATGCTAGTAATATTAGGAGTAATGTTTTATTTAAAAAATAAAAAAATATCTATTATGCAAAGAGTAACTATTGGGGAAACTATAAACTCCCCTTTAGAACTTACTTTATCACAAATAGCTTTAGGTATTATAGCAGGTGCTATAATTAGTTTAATATTAAGCTATTTAGGAATAATTTTTAATGAAAATTCAGGAATAGAAATTATGTTTATGATTTCTGTTTTCTTACTTTTCATAAAGAAAAGATATATATGTTTTTCTTATTCAGGTGCTATATTAGGGGCAATTAGTATTTTATTTAGCATTTTAGCAACATATACTAATATGGATACATACATAAACATAAATATATTAGCTCTTATGACCTTTATTGGAATAATGCATATTGCAGAAGGGTTTTTAGTTTTATTTGATGGAAGTAGAGGTGCAATTCCGGTATTTTCAAATAAGAATAATAAAATAATTGGTGGATTTGCTTATAATAGATATTGGGCATTGCCAGTAGCTATATTTATAGCTATGTCTGGGAATATATCTACAGTAGGAACCTCTACTATAGCAAAACCTGATTGGTGGCCTATAATTAATAAATCTGAAACTTTATCAATCTTAAGTGCAGCTATAATTGCTTCTATACCTTTATATGGAGTATTAGCATATAACTCTGTTTCATTTACTAAAGATAAGATAAAAAAACCTATATATTCAGGTGTTGGTATTATAATATATGGAGTATTATTAACAATGATAGCCCAATTAGCTAGATTTGGAATAGTTGGACAAATTGTTGTGGTTATTTTTGCTCCTTTAGGACATGAAATTATGATAAGAATACAAAACAAAATAGAAAATAAAGGTGATTATCTTTATGTAACAGATGATAGTGGAGTATGTGTTTTAGAGGTAGCACCTAGTTCTCCTGCATATGAATCAGGAGTTAGAAGAGGAGACAAAATTTTAGAGGTTAATAGAAATAAAGTAATTTCTGAAGTTGAAATTTTTCAAGCAGTAAGAGAAAGTTTTAGCGAAATTCCTTTTAGAATAAAAAAGATTTCCGGGGAAATAGTCGATTTGAGTATAATGCCAAAGAATAAGAGAATTGGAATGTTGTTAGTTCCAAGAATGGTAAAGGCTGAAGATGCAATAAGTGTCGAAAATGAAAATTTTAAAGAAATATTAGAAGAAATGAAAAGAAAGCGATAGGCTTTCTTTTTATTTTTATCTCTTTTTGGTTAGAAAAAAGATTATAATACATATGGGAAAATAAGGTATAATTAAGATGGATAAAAAATTATTTCTAAGTTAATTTAAAATAATATTTGTAAGGGTAGAGAATTTTAATTTATGGAGGGTGTTAAAATGGCATTTAGTCAATTTGATTTTTTTTCAGCTAGTTTAAAAAAGGTTGTATCATTTAATATTTTATTACCTAATGATTGTTTTCCAGATATGATAAAGGGTAATATAAACTATAATAGGCCAACAAAAATATTAATGTTGTTACATGGATATTCAGGTAATAATAAGGATTGGTTGTTTGGAAGTAGAATTCAGCAACTTTCAATAAAATATAATATTGCAGTTATACTTCCAAATGGAGAAAATAGCTTTTATTTAGATGGAGATGCAGGTAATTATGGAACTTTTGTAGGAGAAGAGTTAATAAACTATGTAAGAAGAACATTTAATCTTTCTACAAGTAAGGATGATACTTATATTGGTGGACTTTCTATGGGAGGATTTGGTGCAATTTATATTGGAGTAAAATATAATAAGACTTTTTCAAAAGCTTTTGCACTTTCTTCAGCATTAATAATACATGATATAAAGAATAAGGATGAAAATTTTTCGAATGGAGTAGCTGATTATAATTATTATAGAAATGTTTTTGGAGATTTAAATAATCTAGAAGAAAGTGAAAATAATCCAGAAAAATTGATTAGAATATTAAAAGAAGATAACAAAGAAATTCCATCTATTTTTATGGCATGTGGAAAACAAGATTTTTTAATTGAGCAAAATAGAGCTTTCTATAAATTCTTAATTGATAATAAAGTGAGTGTTTTATATAAGGAAGATGATGGAGTTCATGATTGGGAGTTTTGGAATAAATATTTAGAACCTTCAATAGAATGGCTATTAAAAGAAAATAATTAAGTTTTTTATACTGAATATAAATTTAATTTAAGTTTATATTCAGTATTTTTATATTTGTATGAGTATAGCAAATAATAGTATTATATATACTTTTAAATTTCAATTTGATATAATTTTTAATAAGTTATTACAGGGATTATATTGTCTAAAATTAAGAATTAAAATTCTAGACAATATTTTTAGTATATAGAAAAATGAAAAAGGAGGTAAAAATATGCCTAAATTTAAGATAGAGTCAAAGTTTAAGCCAACAGGAGATCAACCTGCTGCTATAGAAAGCTTAGTTAATTCAATAAATAATGGAGATAGAGCACAAACTTTATTAGGAGTAACTGGATCAGGAAAGACTTATACTATGGCTAATATAATTCAAAGAGTCCAAAAGCCTACTTTAGTATTAGCTCATAATAAAACTCTAGCAGCGCAATTATGTTCAGAGTTTAAGGAGTTTTTTCCTAATAATATAGTGGAATATTTTGTATCATACTATGATTATTATCAACCAGAAGCTTATGTTCCTCAAACTGATACATTTATAGAAAAAGATGCTTCAATAAATGATGAAATAGATAAATTAAGACACTCAGCTACATCAGCTTTATTAGAAAGAAGAGATGTTATTATTGTTGCATCAGTATCTTGTATTTATGGTTTAGGTAATCCAGAAGAATATAAAAAGCTTACTATATCTCTAAGACCAGGAATGGTAAGAGATAGAGATGACATAATGAGAAAACTTATAGAAATTCAATATGAAAGAAATGATATAGATTTTGCCAGAGGAAGCTTTAGAGTTAGAGGAGATTCTTTAGATATTATTCCAGCATCTTCTTCAAATAAAGGAATTAGAGTTGAGTTCTTTGGAGATGAAATAGAAAGAATAAGAGAATTTGATGTTTTAACAGGAAATATAATTGGTGAAAGAAATCATGTATCTATATCTCCTGCATCTCACTTTGCTACTTCACATGAAGTGTTAGAAAAGGCTATAACAACAATTGAAGGAGAACTTGAAGATAGACTTAGAGAGTTAAATAGTCAAGAAAAGTTATTAGAAGCTCAAAGATTAAGACAAAGGACCAATTTCGATATAGAAATGATTAGAGAAATGGGATATTGTAGTGGAATAGAAAACTACTCAAGAATATTAGATGGTAGAGCACCGGGAACTCCACCACAAACTTTATTAGATTACTTCCCAGATGACTTTTTAATGTTTATAGATGAAAGTCACGTTACTTTACCACAATGTAGGGCTATGTATGCAGGTGATAGGTCAAGAAAAGATACTTTAGTAGAGTATGGATTTAGATTACCTTGTGCCTATGATAATAGACCACTTAAGTTCCCAGAGTTTGAGAAAAAGATAAATCAAGTAGTTTTTGTTAGCGCAACACCATCTCAATATGAATTAGATCATTCAACTAATATAGCGGAACAAGTTATAAGACCAACAGGATTACTAGATCCAGTAATAGAAATAAGACCTGTGAAGGGACAAATTGATGACTTATATGCAGAAATTAAGAAAACTACAGAAAAAGGTTTTAGAACTCTTATAACTACATTAACAAAGAGAATGGCTGAAGATTTAACTAAGTATTTAAAAGATTTAGGAATAAAGACTACATATATGCATTCAGATATAGATACTATAGAAAGAATGAAAATTATAAGAGATTTAAGACTTGGAGAATTTGATGTATTAGTAGGAATTAACCTATTAAGAGAAGGGCTCGATATTCCAGAAGTAGCATTAGTTGCAATTTTAGATGCTGATAAGGAAGGATTCTTACGTTCAGAAACTTCATTAATACAAACAATAGGTAGAGCGGCTAGAAACTCTGAAAGTAGAGTAATAATGTATGCGGATAACATTACTAAGTCGATGGATAAAGCTATGAAGGAAACTGAAAGAAGAAGAAAAATTCAAATTGAATATAATGAAAAGAATGGAATTACTCCACAAACTATTATAAAAGATGTAAGAGAAGTAATCGAAGCAACTAAGGTAGCAGAAGAAAAGGTTGAATATAAATCAGAAGATAAGAAGACTATTTCAGAAAAAGATAAGAAGAAATTAATTAAGAAATACACTGAAGAAATGATGGATGCAGCTAAGAACTTACAATTTGAAAGAGCAGCAGAGTTACGTGATATAATAAATGACTTGAAAAGCTAAAGCTTAGTTAAGAATGTAAAATTAAGAATTAAGAATTAATGAAAAAACTCCTTTCGGAGTTTTGAAAATATAATATTCTTATTTTGGTAATTTGGAACAAATTACTTACATAATTTTTTATTCTTAATTCTTAATTACAAGCAAAGCTTGTCAAAGGGGTGGTTAAGTGGAATTATTGGAAAGTTGTAAATTGTGTCCGAGAAATTGTGGTGCAAATAGATTAGGTGAAAAAAGAGGATTTTGTGGAGCAGGAGAAAAAGTAAGGGTAGCAAGAGCTGCCCTTCATTATTGGGAAGAACCTTGTATATCTGGTGATATAGGTTCTGGAACAGTATTTTTCTCTCATTGCACATTAAAATGTGTTTTTTGTCAAAATTATAATATAAGTCAGTGCTCATGGGGAAAGGAGATAACAGTAGAAAGATTAGCTGAAATATTTATAGAGCTTCAAGAAAAAGGAGCTTTAAATATAAATTTAGTCACCCCAACACATTATGTTCCTCAAATTATTGAGGCTATAAAAATAGCAAAAGCTAATGGTTTAAAACTTCCTATTATTTATAATAGTAGTGGATATGAAAAAGTAGAAACTATAAGACTTTTAAAAGGTTATATAGATGTATATTTACCAGATTTAAAGTATTTTGATACAAAATATGCTAGTAAGTATTCTAAAGCAAAAGATTATTTTTCCTATGCTAGTGAAGCTATAAATGAAATGATAAATCAAGTTGGGGAAGTTAAATTTGATGAAAATGGAATAATACAAAAGGGTGTAATAATTAGACATCTTATGCTACCAGGGCTATTATTTGATTCTAAAAAGATAATAGATTATATATATAATACATATGGAGATAGGGTTTATATTAGTATTATGAATCAGTACACACCTTTAGAGCATGTAAAGGAATATCCAGAATTGAATAAGCCTTTAAATCAAAAACATTATGAAGCTCTTATCGATTATACATTAAACTTAGGGGTTAAAAATGGATTTATTCAAGATGAAGGAACAGATAAAGAAAGTTTTATTCCTTTGTTTAATTTTGAAGGAGTGTAGATGCTTACGCATAATTAAAAATGTAAAATGTAGAATGTAGAATTAAGGAAAAAAATCCTTCGGATTTTTAAATAAAAGGAGCTTTGCTCCAAATTTAAATTTAGTTTTGAAGTATTAAAATTTCTGGTGTAAGAGGTAGAGTTTTTATTTAAGTTTGAAAAGATATAAACATTGTATGACGGTGACTTGGAGCGTATGCGACGGAACAAGGAATATAATGTTTATATCTTTTTTGTATTTAATTTAAACAAAAGTACTTTTGCATTCGTCTATAGTATAGAGAGTAAATTTTAGTTGTGAGTAGGGGGAGAAGGGTGTTTAAAAGGGAAAAGATTTTTGAGGAATATATTAATGAGAACAAGGAAAAGCTATTTAAGATAGCCTATATATTTTTGAAAAATAAAATTTGTAAGCTTTAAATTTATTAAGAAAAGAAATTGAGGAGGATGAGTCATGAGAGATTTATTTAATAAAGAGAAAATAATTTGTAAAAATATTGAAATTCCTGAAGACTTAGACTTCTTAGCTGTTAAATCTATAGCTGAAGGTAAGAAACAAAATAATAGAGTATCAATAATATTTAAAATAGTAGCAGCTTCTTTTATAGCTTTTATAATTACTTTAAATTTGTTTCCAAAGTTTTCGATAGTAGCTCAAAAACTACCTATTATAGGTAAATTAGCTGAGTTATTAACTATAGATAAGGTCTTTAATAATACAATAGATGATGACCTAATAAAAGATTTGCATTAAGAAAATGAGATTAATTAATAAAATTAGCAAAGGGTATAATAAACCTAAGTTGTGTTTATTGTACTCTTTTTTTGCAAATACTTTAATATATAATTGACATGCTTTATAATAAAAATTAGAATAGAGTAAAGAACGCTTGTTCGAAATAGATGTAAATATAAGGAGAAAGGGTAAAAAGTATGAAGGATAAAATTATAATAAAAGGTGCTAAAGTACATAATTTAAAAAATGTATCGTTAGAAATACCTAGAGATAAATTAGTTGTATTTACGGGATTATCAGGATCAGGAAAATCATCATTAGCATTTGATACTTTATATGCAGAAGGACAAAGAAGATATGTTGAATCTCTTTCATCCTATGCAAGACAGTTTTTAGGCCAAATGGATAAACCAGATGTTGAATATATTGAAGGATTATCGCCGGCTATATCTATAGATCAAAAGACAACAAGTAAAAATCCAAGATCTACAGTAGGAACAATCACAGAAATATATGATTATTTAAGATTACTATATGCAAGAGTAGGAAAACCTTATTGTCCAAAATGTAAAATTCCAATAGAACAACAATCTGTTGATCAGATTGTGGATAGTGTTATGGCTCTTGGGGATAGAACTAAAATTCAAGTTTTGGCTCCAGTGATAAGAGGGAAAAAAGGGGTACATGAAAAAGTACTAGAAAATATAAAGAGAAGTGGATTTGTTAGAGCAAGAATAGATGGATCTATTTATGAATTAGCAGAAGAAGAAATATCATTAGAAAAAAATATAAAACATAATATAGAAGCTGTTGTAGACAGAATAATAATTAAGGAAGGTATAGAAGGAAGATTAGCTGACTCTATAGAAACAGCATTAAAGCTTGCTGAGGGGCTAGTAATTATAAATGTTATAGATAAGGAAGATATATTATTTAGTGAAAAGTTTGCATGCCCAGAGTGTGGAATGAGTATAGATGAACTTGCACCAAGATTATTTTCATTTAACTCACCATTTGGAAAATGTGACTATTGTGATGGATTAGGAACTTTAATTGAAATAGATGAAAAGTTAGTTATACCAAATAGAGATTTAAGTATATTAGAAGGTGCTATAGCAACTTGGGGAGATGGTAGATTAAAAGAAGATTCATGGACTTTTGCTATATTAAAGGCTTTAAGTGAAGAATATGATTTAGATTTAAGTAGACCTGTAAAGGAACTTAGCAGAAAAGAATTAGATTTAATTTTTTATGGAACTAACGGTAAAAAATTAAAGGTAACTTACACGAAAGATGGTGTAACTTCACAATATAATTATGCTTATGATGGAGAAATAAATTCATTAAAAAGAAGATATAGAGAAACTAATTCGGATATTATAAAAACTGAAATAGAGCAATATATGAGTGATAATCCTTGTCCAAAATGTAAGGGAGCAAGATTAAAAAAAGAAGCATTAGCTGTTTTGGTAGGAGATAAAAATATAAATGAATTTACTAAGCTTTCTATAAAAGATGAGCTTGATTATATAAATTCATTAGAATTCTCAGAAAAAGATAGAATGATAAGTGATCAAATTATAAAAGAAATAAAGAGTAGACTTAAATTCTTAGTAGATGTTGGTCTTGATTATTTAAATTTAGCTAGAAATTCAGGAACATTATCAGGTGGAGAATCTCAAAGAATAAGATTAGCAACTCAAATTGGTTCTGCTTTAATGGGTGTGCTATATATCCTAGATGAACCGAGTATAGGACTTCATCAAAGAGATAATGATAAGTTAATAGGAACTTTAAAGAATTTAAGAGATGTAGGAAATACTGTAATAGTTGTTGAACATGATGAAGATACTATGAGAGAAGCAGATTTTATAGTAGATATAGGTCCAAGAGCTGGTGAACACGGTGGGCAAATAGTAGCGGCTGGAACTGTTGAAGATATTAAAAATTGTAAAGAATCTATAACAGGACAATATTTAACAGGAGAAAAAACTATTAAAATTCCTAAGGAAAGAAGAAAAGGAAATGGTAATTATATAACTGTTAAAGGCGCTAAGGAAAATAATTTAAAGAATATAAATGTTAAATTCCCATTAGGTACTTTAACTATGGTAACAGGAGTATCTGGTTCTGGAAAGAGTACCTTAGTAAATGAAATTTTATATAAGGGATTAAATAGATTAGTTAATAGAAGTAAGAATCCAGTTGGAGATCACAAAGAAATATTAGGATATGAAAATATTGATAAGATTATTGATATAGATCAAAGTCCAATAGGAAGAACACCAAGATCAAATCCTGCTACATATACAGGAGTATTTGATATAATTAGAGAATTATTCTCTAATACACCTGAAGCTAAAATGAGAGGATATAAACCAGGTAGATTTAGCTTTAATGTTAAGGGTGGAAGATGTGAAGCTTGTACTGGTGATGGTATAATAAAAATAGAAATGCAATTCTTATCTGATGTATATGTACCTTGTGAGGTTTGTAAAGGAAAGAGATACAATAGAGAAACTTTAGAAGTTAAATATAAAGGAAAGTCTATAGATGATATTTTAAATATGACTGTAGAGGAAGGGTTGAAATTCTTTGAGAACCATCCAAGAATATTAAACAAAATTCAAACTTTATATGATGTAGGGCTTGGTTACATTAGATTAGGTCAACCTTCAACTCAATTATCTGGTGGTGAAGCACAAAGAATTAAATTAGCATATGAGCTTTCAAAGAGAAGCACAGGAAAAACTCTTTATATTTTAGATGAACCAACAACAGGTCTTCATATAGATGATGTAAATAGGTTAGTAGAAATACTTCAAAGACTTGTGGATTCAGGAAATACAGTAATAGTTATAGAACATAACTTAGATATGATTAAATGTGCAGATTATATTGTTGATTTAGGACCAGAAGGTGGAGATAAAGGTGGTACTATAGTTGCAACTGGAATGCCTGAAGAAATCACTAATGTAGAGGAATCATATACAGCCAAATATCTTAAAAAGATGTTAAGATAATTAAAGGGACTTGTTATTTTTATATATAAGTTTTAATATATAATTGTAATATAATACTAATTTTGAGGTGAAAAGATGGGTTTTTCAAAGCTAGTGACAATTGTTTTTGGTGTAGCTTTTATAATAGTACTTTACTTTATAATTTATTATGCACTAAAAATAATGTATAAGGACGTAAAAGGCGGTGGAAGAAGAAGACAATCTTCTGCTAAAAAGAATTATGGAATAGAAGTGCTAAGTGTAGGAGAAAACTCAAACTTAGAAGAAGGGTCTATCTTACTATTAAATGGTGTAATAACCATAGGAAGAAAAGACGGTAATACAATAAGATTAACTGAGCCATATGCTTCTGGTAATCATGCTAGGGTATTAGTAAAGAATAATGAAATATTAATAGAAGATTTAAATAGTACAAATGGTGTCTTTATTAATGATGAAAAAATTAATGGATATGCTAAGATTAGGGCAAATGACAAAATAAGAATAGGAAGTGCAATCTTTAAGGTCATAAGAGCAGAGAAAAATTAGAGGTGAGATGATGAACAAAGCATTAAAGTTAGAAAAAAGAGTTCTTAAATTAATTTATTTATTATGCTTACTTCTATTTACAAATCTAGCTTTATTACAAAAGCCTTTTGATAAGAAAGCTCTAATTATTGGAGTTATATTATGTATTATAATAGGCTTATCTCATTATATTTTAAGAAGGTTTTATCCTGATGGAGATAAGTTTATGTTTATCTTTTCGAGTATATTAGCTGTAGTTGGAATTGCGGTGCTTTACAGAATAGATCCTAGTTTTGCTTATAAACAATTAGTTTGGGTTACACTTGGGATAATTGGATATATGACTATAGTAATAGCTTTACCAGATTTAAAGAGTTTTGCTAAATATAAAAAGATTTATATGATAACAACCTTAGTTCTAATGCCTATGGGATTAATTTATAACCTTGTTATGGGGAGTTCCGTTAATGGAGCTATGAACTGGGTGTATATAGGACCATTTAGCTTCCAACCATCTGAGTTTGGTAAGATAGCTTTAGTTTTGTATTTATCAGCATCACTTATGAATTATGAAAGTAAAAATGTTATAAAAGAAGATTTTAAACAACTTATAGAACCAGCATTAGTAGTAATGTTTTCTTTAGTTTGTATGGTACTTCAAACAGATTTAGGATCAACTTTAATATTCTTTGGTATATCTGTAACTATGTTATATATAGCTACTTCAAAGAAGAAATATGTATTTACTTGTCTAGGGTTATCTGCAGTAGGTGCTATTGGAGCATATGGAGTTTTTGGACACGTTCAAAGAAGAGTTAAGATTTGGCTTGATCCATGGAAATATCAATATGATGAAGGGCGTCAAATTGTTCAAGGTTTATATGCAATTTCATCAGGAGGACTATTTGGTGTTGGACTTGGAAATGGTTATCCAGATTTAATTTTTGCTAGTGAAAGTGATTATATATTTGCAATTATATGTGAGGAATTTGGAATTATCTTTGCAGTAGGATTAATGATAATTTATTTCTTATTATTTTATAGAGGTATAAGAATAGCCTTTTTAACTAAAGATAGATTTAGTTTATTGGCTGCAGTAGGATTTAGTACTATGATAGCTTGCCAAACATTAGTTATAGTAGGTGGAATTTTTAAAGTAATACCACTTACAGGAATAACTTTACCACTTATAAGTTATGGTGGTAGTTCTATGTTAACTATATTTTTCGCTTTGGGGATTCTACAGAAAATTTCGGAAGAATACTAAAACTATTGGATTATTATTAGAAAACTGTTAGAAAAGATGAAAGAAAATATTATAGAATTTAAGGTATAGGAAAGAATTTTAGTGTATAATATAAAAGGAGTATTGAGATTAATTTCAATACTCCTTTTATATTAATATTTTAATCAGCTTTGAAATATCTAGGAGGAATTTATGAACGATTTATCGAAAAGTGTAAGAAACGTTATGGTTATATTTCTTTTTTGTTTTATAGCCTTAATATCATATATAGCATATTTTCAGGTTTTTAAAGGTCCTGATATAGCTAATGATTCAGGGAATAAAAGACTTTGGGCAAAAAGAAATGAAGTTTTAAGAGGAACTATTTATGATAGAGATGGAGAAGCTTTAACAAGTAGTATAAGAATAGATAAATTTAATCAAAGTAGAGAATATATTTATGGAGACTTATATGTTCATGCTTTAGGATACATAGATGAGAGATTTGGTATTACAGGATTAGAAGATCAATTTGATAGTGAATTATCAAAATATAATAGTTTTTCTAATGGAATAAGAAATTTCTTTAAAGATTTTGATTTAAAAAGTTCATTTGAAAATAGGGATGAAGAAAAAGTTGGAAATGGAATAGTAACTACTTTAGATTATGATATACAAAAGGCTGCATATGATGCTATGGGTGATTTAAAAGGAGCAGTTGTTGCTTTAAACCCTAAAACTGGAGAAATACTTGCAATGGTTTCTAAGCCTACTTATGATCCAAGCAACTTAGAACAGGTTATTGAAGATGCAAATTCAGGTGTTGATAATGATAGCAAATTATTAAATAGAGCTATAAGTGGAATATATCCACCAGGTTCAGTATTTAAGACAGTAACTTTAGCTGCAGCTTTAGAAAATGATTCTAGTGTAGCTAATAGAACCTTTAGTGATACAGGAAAAATTTTATTTCCAGATGGAACTGCATTAAATAATTATATGAATCAAGCTCATGGAGATTTAAGCTTGCAAATGGCATATAGAGTTTCTAGTAATGTAGTATTTGGAACTTTAGCAATGGAAATGGGAAATAGTAAACTTAAAGAAGTAGCTGAAAGATTTGGATTTAATTCAAGAATAAATGGAACAGGTCTAACTATACCAGCTAGTAATTTTCCAACATTAGAGGATTATGAAGTTGGTGATATAGCACAAAGTGGAATAGGTCAAGGCAGAGTATTATCTACACCTATACAAATGGCTATTGTTGCAGCTACAGTAGCAAATGATGGTGTATTAATGGAGCCTAAGCTAGTAAATAAGATAGTTGATAAAGATGGAAATACAATAAAAGAAATTTCTAATAAAGTTTTAAAAGAAAATGTTATATCTAAGGATATAGCTAATACTGTAAAAGAATATATGGGATATTTAGTATCAAATAATCTATATAGATGGCCAGCTTTTGAAGGTACAAATGCAGGAGGAAAAACTGGTACCGCAGATTACATGTTAGAAGATGGTTCAGAAGGTATACCACATGGTTGGTTTATATCTTTAGCACCAATAGATGATCCTCAAATAGCAGTTGCTGTAATAGTAGAAGAGGGCGAAAATGGTGCTGGATCAGCGGCTCAAATAGCATCACAAGTTGTAAGAACAGCTATTTTAGGAGATTAGAATTTTTATAAAATATTAGAAATATTAAAGTACGAAAACTCCTTCGGGAGTTTTTGGTTTTTATTTAGGAAATTATAATAAAGTCCAATATGTAGAAAACTTTATTGGAATAGTAAAATTAGTAGTGTAAGATTTATAGTTTTATAATTTCCTTCATTCAGTTTGCAAAGAGATAAACATTGTATGACGGTGACTTGGAGCGCATGCGACGGAGCAAGGAATATAATGTTTATCTCTTTTCCATCTGTAAAGGCATTATTCTACAAAATTTGCTTAGGATCTCTCACTATTTAAAAATTAATACATATATTAAATTGTGGTTAATTTTAAACTTTTAAGATAAAAGGAGATAATTAATATATGTTTAGAGTAAAAAGGTTAGATATAGAGGGATGCTACTTAATAACACCAAATGTTTATATGGAAAGTACTTGTGATTTAATTAAGATTTTTAATGAAAGTCAATTTAATATATATGGCTTAAGTACAGAATTTAAAGAAGAATATTATGCTATTGCTAAACCAGGAGTTGTAAGAGGAATACATTTTCAATTACCACCTGAAGAACATGATAAATTGATAACTTGTATAATGGGAGAAATACAGGATGTAGTAATAGATTTGAGGAAGAAATCTAAATCTTTTGGGAAGTATATAACAGTAGAATTAAATGAGAGTAATAGAAATTTAATATATGTACCATCTGGATGTGCTCATGGATATTATATTAAAGGAGATAAGCAAGCTTTAGTTTATTATAAAGTTACAAAGCCGTTTATAAAAGAATTAAGAGGTGGAGTACATTGGAATTCTTTAGATATACCGTGGGAATTTAACAAAGATGAAGTAGAGGTAGAAATAGAAGATGAATCATGGAATAGATTTGAGGAGTTTAACTCACCTTTTTAGTAAATAATTTTGCAATTAACAATAATTTTTTTTATTGTTAATTGCAAATAATTTTACTAGTGATAAAATTTATATTGCAAAGTGAAAAATAAGGAGAGAAATAATATGTTTGATTTTGAATATCATTTAAAGAACTTGCCAGAAAAGCCTGGTGTTTACATAATGAAGAATTCACTTGGCGAAATAATATATGTAGGAAAAGCAAAAATATTAAAAAATAGAGTTAGAAGTTATTTTCAAAATTCTAAAAACCATTCAGAAAAAGTAAGAGTAATGGTTAAAAATATTTCTGAGTTTGAATATATAGTTACAGATTCTGAGATGGAAGCTTTAATATTAGAATGTAATTTAATAAAAAAGTATAGTCCAAGATATAATATTGCACTAAAGGATGATAAATTTTATCCTTTTATAAAGATAACAACTAATGATGATTTTCCAAGAGTATTTGTTACTAGAAAGTATGCAAAAGATGGAGCTAAATATTTTGGACCATATACTAATGCAACGGCAGTTTATGAAACTATACAATTAATTAATAAAATATTTCCAATAAGAACTTGTAAGTTAATTATAAAAGAGAATGGAGAGAAGGTTAGACCTTGTCTTAATTACCATATTAAAAAATGTGTTGCTCCTTGTGCAGGATATGTAAAAAAAGAGGAATACAATGATATGATTAATGATATTATGGATATACTTAATGGTAAGGATAAAACCATAGTAAATGAACTAAAAAGAGAAATGGAAGAAGCCTCTAGTAAATTGGAATTTGAAAAGGCAGCAAAAATAAGAGATAAAATTCTTGCTATAGATGCCATTGTTGAAAAACAAAAGATATTCAAAACTATGGAAGGCGATGAAGATTTCATTAATATATATCAAGATGAAAAAGATAGTTGTATTCAAGTGTTTTTTTCAAGGGATGGAAAAATCACAGGACGTGAGCATTTTATTTTTAATAATACAGCTGATGAAAAGATTGGAGAAGTTTTAGAAGATTTTATAACATCATTTTATGGAGGAACAGCTAAAGTTCCTAGAACTATATATGTTCCAGATATTGATGATTCAGAACTTATAGAAGATTTCTTAACTATAAAAAGAGGTGCTAAAGCATGGATTAAGGTTCCTCAAAAAGGACAAAAGAAAGATATGCTTGAGATGGTAAAGAATAATGCAAAAATTACATTAGAACAATTTAAGGATAAATTCTTTAAGGAAAAAGAAATAAATAGGATTTCTTTAGAAGAGTTACAAGAAATATTAGAATTAGATGAACCTCCATTTAGAATAGAATCTTATGATATATCCAATATACAGGGAGTAGATTCTGTAGGTACTATGGTAGTTTTTGAAGAAGGAAGAGCTAAGAATAGTGATTATAGAAGATTTAAAATAAAGTCAGTAAAAGGGGCTAATGACTATGATAGTATGAGAGAAATATTAGAAAGAAGATTTAGTCATGGCTTAGAGGAAATAAAGAAAATTCAAGAAAGACAATTAACCTTTTCAAGTGGAAAATTTTCAAGCTTTCCAGACTTAATTATGATGGATGGTGGTAAGGGGCAAGTAAATGTAGCCTTACAAGTTTTAGAAAAATTAAATATTAGTATACCTGTTTGTGGATTAGTTAAAGACGATAGGCACCAAACTAGGGGAATTATTTATAATAATAAAGAGTTAATAATTAATAGAAGCTCAAATTTAATGCAAATGATTAGAAGAGTACAGGATGAAGTTCATAGATTCGCTATAACATATCATAGAACTTTAAGAGATAAAAGAACATTACATTCTATATTAGAGGATATTCCGAATGTAGGAGAAAAGAGAAGAAGAAACTTGTTAATGAAATTTGGAAGTGTAGAAAATATAAAATCTGCAACATATGATGAGTTATTAGAAACACCAAGTATAGATAAAAAAGCAGCTAATAGTATAATAGATTACTTTAATAATAAAAACAAATAGTAACAAAATGGTTACAAATTCATTATTATATACAAATATACTACTAATGGGTTGTTTATTAAATAGTTTTAATTTATACTATTTAAGATATTAATGGAAAATAATAAGTAGATTAAGGCTATTAAATATTATTTAAATTACGAGAAGAGATTAAGGGTTAGTTATAAGGAGTTAGGTATGAATCAATATAGAATATTTGAAGGCTTATTTAAAGAATTTTACAAAAGTGAAAATGTAATTATTAATGCTGAGATGAAAAAATATGTTCACTTTAGAGTGGGAGGACCAGCAGATATACTTTTAATTCCTGAAAGTAAAGAACAGGTTATAAAAAGTATAAAAATATGCAAAGAAAATAACATACCTTATTTTGTAGTTGGCAATGGATCTAACTTATTAGTAAAAGATGGTGGAGTAAAAGGTGTAGTAATAAAGTTAAATGAAGTTAAGAATATAAATGTATATGATGAAACTATTGAAGCTGAATGTGGAGCAATGCTTAAGGACGTATCAAATGCTGCATTAGAAAAATCTTTAACAGGATTTGAATTTGCATGTGGAATACCTGGAACTGTAGGTGGAGCTGTATTTATGAATGCAGGAGCATATGATGGGGAAATTTCTCATGTAATAGATAGTGCAGAAGTTATAGATAATGATGGAAACATAAGAACATTGTCAAAAGAAGAGTTAGATTTAGGATATAGATCTTCTATAATAATGAAGAAAAATTATATAGTGTTATCAGCTAAGTTTAATTTAAAGAATGGTGAAGTTAGAAAAATTAAAGAAATAGTAGAAGATTTGACTAATAAAAGAGAATCAAAGCAACCATTAGAATATCCTTCTGCGGGGAGTACATTTAAAAGGCCTACTGGATATTATGCAGGTAAGCTTATACAAGATGCAGGATTAAAAGGATATACTATGGGAGGCGCAGCAGTTTCAGAAAAGCATTCTGGATTTGTAATAAATAAAAATAATGCAACTGCAAAGGACATATTAGATTTAATTGCACATATACAAAATGAAGTTAAAAAGCAATTTGGTGTTGATTTACACCCTGAAGTTAGAATAATAGGTGAAGATAAAAAATAAATAGATTAAATAATAAGAGGAATTTAGTATAAGCTAAGTTCCTTTTTTTAACAAAAAATTAGAAATAAATATAAATGAGAAATATTGACAATAAATAAGAGGTATAATATACTATATTTAAAGTTAAAAATAAATGTTTAAGGGGCTGGATTTATGAAGAGGTTTTATGTTAAAGAAAGATTATTTGCAATAGGAGCTAAGTTTGATATTTATGATGAGAATGATAATAAGATTTTTATTGCAGAGGGAGATAGGTTTGATATAGGAAAAAATATAAGTTTATATGATTTGAATAATAGAAAATTATTATATATGAGACAACAAATTAGGTTAGGAACTCATAAATATATTGCATATGATGAAAATATGAAAGAAATAGCCACAATAAAGAAAGAATTTATGATTCCTGAATATAATATAACGGGAACAGTTGGAATTATGAATATGGATAGCTCAAGCATATTAGGTAGAAATTATGAAATAAAAAGAAATGGAATTATAATAGGGAAAATAAATAAAGAATTAACTTTAGGAAGAGATAGATATTTTCTTGAAGTTATAGATGAATCTTATACTACATTTTTTATAGGACTATTAGTAATGATAGATATGGTTAAATTTCATAAGAATAATTAACAAATTTTAAAGGAGAAGAGATAAAATGATTCATGATATTGATTATGAGATTAAAGGAAATGAAATGCAATTTGTTGAAATTGAATTAGATCCAAGAGAAACTGTTATTGCTGAATCTGGAGCAATGATGATGATGGATAATAGTATTACAATGGATGCTATATTTGGAGATGGTAGTGAAAGGTCTAAATCAGGTGGATTTTTTGGAATGTTAGGAAGTGCAGCCAAAAGAGTTATAACAGGAGAAAGCTTATTTATGACTGCATTTACAAATGAAGGAATGTTAAAGCAAAAAGTAGCTTTTGCAGCACCTTATCCAGGAAAGATACTTCCTATGGATTTAAGAAATCTTGGGGGAAGGTTAATATGTCAAAAGGATTCTTTTTTATGTTGTGCTAAAGGAGTAAGTATAGGAATTGAATTTACTAAAAAGTTAGGGACAGGATTCTTTGGAGGAGAAGGATTTATATTACAAAAGCTTGAGGGGAATGGCTTAGCATTTATACATGCTGGAGGAACAATAGTTAAAAAAAGCTTAATGCCTGGAGAAACTATAAAGATAGATACAGGTTGTTTAGTTGCTATGACTCAAAATGTTCGTTATGACATACAATTTGTAGGTGGAATAAAAAATGCAGTTTTTGGAGGAGAGGGATTATTCTTTGCTACTTTAACTGGACCTGGTGATGTATGGATTCAAAGTCTTCCATTTAGTAAACTTGCATCTAGAGTATATGCAGCAGCTCCACAAAATATGGGCAAATCTGTGGATGAAGGAAGTCTTCTTGGAACTTTAGGAAATATATTTGAAAAGTAAATAAGAAAGTATAACAGTATAAAGTAATAATTATAGAAAAATGTTATTAATAGAATTAAAGTGTTCTAATAGGGCAAGATGACTTGAAGTAAATTTAAGATCATAAAAAGCCTTAAACAGAACACTTTTATTTATATTGCTAGGGTAAATATGGTATAATTAAGTTAATAGACTATATATTTAGGGAGGTAGCATCATGAGATTTATAATAGTTACAGGATTATCAGGAGCAGGTAAAACAGAGGCAACAAGAAGTCTTGAAGATATGGGATACTTTTGCGTAGATAACCTTCCACCAAAGTTAATACCAAAGTTTGCAGAGGCGTGTGTACAAAGCCAAGGGAAAATAAATAAGGTAGCTTTAGTTATAGACATCAGAGGTGGAATATTCTTTGATGACTTATTTGAAAGCTTAATTTATTTAAAGAAACAGGACTTTAAATATGAGATATTATTTTTAGATGCTTCTGATGAAGTACTGGTTAAGAGATTTAAAGAAAGTAGAAGAAGTCATCCATTAGCACCTGGAAGTAGAATAATTACAGGAATTAATGAAGAGAGAAAAAGGTTAAGAGAAGTAAAGGATAGAGCGGATATAATAATAGATACATCTAAATATGCTATAAAAGATTTAAGAGAAGAGATGACAAAAAATTATGGTGATGTAAAAGAACCAGAAAAAGATCTTTCTGTAACTATTTTAAGCTTTGGATTTAAATATGGAATACCTGTAGACTCAGATCTAGTATTTGATGTTAGGTTTATACCAAATCCATTTTATATTCCAGAACTTAAACCTTATTCAGGAAATGATGAACCAGTTAAAAGATATGTATTAGAACAAGAAGAAACAAAAGGATTTATAAAGAGAGCTGATGAACTTTTAGAATTTTTAATTCCTAACTATAAAAAAGAAGGAAAAAGACAACTTATTATATCTATAGGATGTACAGGGGGAAGACATAGGTCAGTTGCTATAGCAAATAAAATATATGAAAATTTAGCAAGTAGAAATTATAATATATCAGTAGAACATAGAGATATTAGGGAAGATGTACATCAAGGAGCTAAGAAGCTATGAGTATTAAAGAATGGTTAAAACCTGGAGTTAGGATTAAAAGATGGTTTTTCTTTGGAATATTTGGAATTCTTTTAATTGCTTTTGGGTTTACCGAATTGGCAGTGAGAAGGGTATATGATATTTATTACAAAATATTTTATATATTTTTAAATATTACTGGAGTACTTGTAATATATATTTCAGTTGTTGAAAGTATGAAATCAATTATTGCTTTAACTAATAAAGGATATATCCATTTATCATTAGATAGTAGGAAAATGGAAAATTTAATATACGAAAAAAGATTATTAGTAAAGGGGCCTAAAATAGTAGTTGTAGGTGGAGGTACTGGATTATCTACAATGCTTAGAGGATTGAAGTATTATACTTCTAATATTACAGCTATTGTAACTGTAGCAGATGATGGTGGCGGATCTGGAGCTTTAAGAGAAGATTTAGGAATGTTACCTCCAGGAGATATAAGAAACTGTATTTTAGCTTTAGCAGATACAGAGCCTTTAATGGAGGAACTTCTTCAATATAGATTTCCAGATGGAAGATTAAAAAATCAAAGTTTTGGTAATTTATTTTTAGCTGCTATGGATGGAGTAAGTGAAAATTTTGAAGATGCTGTTCAAAAGATGAGCTCAGTTCTTGCGGTTACAGGAAAGGTATTACCTGTAACTTTAGAAGATATGAAGCTAGTAGCTGAGCTTGAAAATGGTAGTAAAATAGAAGGGGAGTCACAAATTCCTGAAGAAGCTATAAAACAAAAAACAAGAATAAAAAAATTAATGATAGAACCTTATGATGCTAAACCACTTCAAGATGCTATTAAAGCAATAGAAGAGGCAGATGCAATAGTATTAGGACCGGGAAGTCTTTATACTAGTATAATACCTAATCTTTTAGTTAAAGATATAGCCGAAAATATTAGAAAAAGTGATGCAATTAAGATTTATATCTCTAATATAATGACACAGCCAGGAGAAACGCAAGGGTTTAAGGCATCAGACCATATAAAAATATTGAAAAAATATGGTGGAAGAGGTATTGTAGATTATGTAATTGCTAATAGAGGAGATATACCTTCTGATATAAAAGAAAAATATCTAAAGGATAATTCACAATTAGTAGATTTAGATAGAAAAGAGCTTAAGAGTTTGGGTGTAGAAATTATAGAAGCATCTTTAGCAAAAATAGAAAAAGGCTATGTTAAGCACGATTCTGAATATTTGGCAGAAGTACTTGTAGATACAATAATGGAAAAGAAGCTACTGTATGATAGAAAGAGAATAATAGAATATATGTATGTTTCTCAAAAGATAAAAGAAAAAGAAAGAAAAAGCAAAGAAAATAAAAATTAATATAATATGGAAGAGAGTAGGGCATATCTACTCTTTTTTAATTGAGTTAGCAATATATAGAAATATATAGAAAACTATAGGGATATTTGCTAAAATATGTTTAAAAGTATATTTTAAATAATCGAAAAGGGGATTATTGATGGAAGTTATAGGGATATTTATTGAGATGATGATTGTTACATTGTTATATGATAAATTATTTAATAACAATGGTAATAAGAAGAAATATTTAGAGTATTCTATAATAGTTATAATATGCAGCATACTATTTTATAAATTTAATACTATTAACAGTATAATAGTTTATATAGTTTTATTAATAGCTGAAATTGTTGCTATAGCATATGTAGATAAGAAGGATAACATATTAGCTTTAACAGAAGTAATTATATCTGTTATAATTGGATTTATATTACAAACTAGTATAGTAACAATATGCTATCTTTTTACTGGAAAAACAAAGGAATATAAAGTGTTACAATTAATACTTTATGTTATAAGTGTATTAGGAATAATGATATTCTTAGATAAAAAGAAAAAGAATATAAATTTTGAGAAATATGTTGAGGATAATATTTTACTTTCAATTATTGCTTTAAACGTATTTACATTATTTATGATATTTAAAATAGTATACGATAATAGAATTTTATATAATAATATAGCACTTCAAATTAATGCTTTTATTTTAATTAATGTATTTTTTAATATAAATTTCTACAGAAATATACATAAAACAATATTGAAAAATAAAAATATTGAAGTAAAAAGTACATATAATCCTCTTATAGATGAAATAATTCAAAATATAAAGGCAAGCGAGCATGAATATAAGAATCATATTAATATGATTTATTCTATGATACAAGTATCTAAGTCAATACCAGAGATTAAAGAAAAGGCTAGTAATTATGTTGGACATATACAAAATAAGAATACATATAGTAAGGTTTTAGATATAGAAAATACTATAATAAAGGCAATTGTATATAGTAAGTTGGTTGAATGTGAGCAGCTAGGGATAAATTTAAATTATGAAATTAAGACAAATATGAAAAATTCATATATTGATGATACAGAAATAACTATACTTTTAAGTAACTTATTAAATAATGCTATTGAGGCAACTAAAAAGGCTACTAACAAAAAGATAATGTTAGATATAAGATATATAGAAAGATATAAAATACAGGTGAAGAATGGTATTTCAGGATTAGACATAGATTCTGAAGAAATAGAAAATTTCTTTAAAAAAGGTTTTTCTAGTAAGGGAAAAGGTAGAGGGTATGGGTTGTTTAACGTAAAGAAAATAGTAAAGAAATATAAAGGAAATATTTACGCTAGGGTAGAGGAAGATTTTTTAGTAATAGATATATATATTTAGATTTAAACTATAATTTACATATAAATTTTTATTATTATTTATGTTATAATTACATGATAACAATACTAAATAAGGAGAAATAGGCAATATGTCATTTTCATCAAAAGTTAAAGGAGAAATTTGCAGACATTCAGAATTGTCAAAAGATGAGGCTTTAGCTGAAATTTCGGCAATAATGAAAGTAAGTGGAACAATATCTTTTAATGGGTTAGGGTTATCCTTTAGAATTACCACTGAAAATCCAGCATCTGCAAGACACATATTTAGTTTGCTTAAAGAGCATTTTAATATACATTCAAAATTAATGGTAAAAAAGAGTAATTCTTTAAAAAAGAATAATATATATATGGTTCTTATTGAAGAAAATATGGGAGTTAGAGATCTTTTAAGGGATACAGGCATACTTTCAGAAATTGAAGGAGTCTTAACCTTAAATTATAGAATAAATCAAGAAATGGTCCAATCAGATGAGCTGAAAAGAGCATATATTAGAGGTGCTTTTATAGGTGGAGGAAGTATAAGCAATCCTGAAAAGACTTATCACTTAGAGTTTGTAACACATAGCGAAGAATATGCTAGAGACTTATGTGCTTTAATTAATACCTTTGGACTAAATTCAAAGGTTATACAAAGAAAAAATAGCTTTATAATTTATTTAAAAGAAGGAGAACAAATTTCAAATCTTTTAAGTATTATAGGAGCTCACACTTCATTATTAGAATTAGAGAATATAAGAATAATGAAGGAAATGAGAAATAATGTGAATAGACTTGTAAATTGCGAAACAGCTAATTTAAGCAAAACTGTTAATGCTGCTGTTAGACAAGTTGAAAGTATAAAGCTTATACAAAAAGAAATTGGACTACAAAGATTACCAAAGAACTTAAGGGAAGTAGCTGAGCTTAGATTAAGCTATCCAGATGAATCCTTAAAAGAATTGGGTGAAATGCTAAATCCACCTGTAGGTAAATCTGGTATTAATCATAGATTAAGAAAAATAGAAAAAATAGCGGAAGAAATAAGATCAGGAACTTATTAAAATGAAGAATGAAGAGTTAAGAATGTAGAATTTATGAAGAAACTCAGCGAGCTGAGTTTCTAAATTTTAATTATGGTAATTTGGAACAAATTACTTCCTTAATTTTTAATTTTTCATTCTTAATTATTAATTACAAGCACGTAGTGCTTGTCAAGGAGGTGTTTAAATGGATAAAAAATTTACTCACTTACATCTGCATACAGAGTATAGTTTGCTTGATGGTTCTGGGAAGGTTAAAAAGATAATTAGCAAAGCCAAAGAATTAGGCATGGATAGTATTGCAATTACTGACCATGGAGTTATGTATGGATGTGTTAATTTTTATAAAGAGGCTGTTGAACAAGGAATTAAGCCTATTTTAGGGTGTGAAGTTTATGTAGCAGCAAAGTCTATGGATATAAAACTAAATGATAAAGAGAATAGTACACATCATTTAGTTTTATTAGTTAAAAATGAAGTTGGATATAAAAATTTAATGGAGATAGTATCTGAGGCTTCTATTAGAGGGTTTTATTATAAGCCAAGAGTTGACCATGAGTTTTTAAGAGAACATAGTGAAGGACTTATAGCATTAAGTGCATGTCTAGGTGGGGAAGTTCAACGTTGGCATCTTAAAGATAATTATGAAAAGGCAAAAGAAGTTGCACTTTTATATAGTGATATTTTTAAAGAAGGTTTTTATTTAGAAATACAAAATCATGGAATGGATGAGCAAAGGAAGGTTACAGAAGCTAATATTAAGTTATCTAAGGAAACTGGAATTCCTTTAGTTGCAACTAATGATGTACATTACATAAATCAAAAGGATTCAGCAGCACATGATATATTGATGTGTATACAAACAGGTAAAACTATTGAAGATACTAATAGAAGAAGATATCCTTCGGATCAGTTTTACTTAAAATCACCAGAAGAAATGTGGGATATGTTTTCATATGTTCCAGAAGCTTTGGAGAATACAACTAAGATTGCAAATGAATGTAACTTTGATTATGAATTTCATGTATCTAAATTACCGAAGTTTCCTGTACCAGAAGGTCTAGAGCCTTTTATTTACTTAAGAAATCTTTGTTATTCTGGGCTAATAGAGAGATATGAAGTATTTAAAGAAGTACAGAATAAACCACTAAATGTTGAAAATGTTGTGGATTATTATAAAAATAATGAAGAAGCTTGTGGATATATTGAAAGATTAGAATACGAGTTATCAGTAATTAAGCAAATGGGATATGTAGATTATTTCTTAATTACATGGGATTTTATAAGATTTGCAAATGAAAATGGAATCCCAACTGGCCCAGGACGTGGATCTGCAGCAGGTTCAATAGTCGCATATACCTTAGGAATAACGAAAATAGATCCAATAAAGTATAGCTTATTATTTGAAAGATTTTTAAATCCTGAAAGAGTAAGTATGCCAGATATAGATTCTGATTTTTGTTATGAAAGAAGACAGGAAGTTATAGATTACGTTGTAGATAAATACGGAGTAAACAATGTATCACAAATTATAACCTTTGGAACAATGGCACCAAGAATTTGTATTAGAGATGTAGGTAGAGCAATGAATTATTCTTATGCAGAAGTAGATAGAATTGCTAAAATGATACCTACAATGCTAGGAATAACTATAGATAAAGCTTTAGAAATAAATCCTGAACTTAAAGCTGCTTATAATAATGAAGAAAGAGTAAGGCAGTTAATAGATCTTAGTAAGGATTTAGAAGGTATTCCAAGACATTCATCAACTCATGCAGCAGGAGTTGTAATAGCTTCTAAGCCATTAGTTGAATATGTGCCACTTCAAAAGAATGAAGATTCCATAGTAGCACAATTTGATATGACAACCTTAGAAGAATTAGGGCTTCTTAAAATGGATTTCCTTGGACTAAGAACATTAACTGTTATGAATGATGCAGTTAAAATAATTAAAGAAAATCAAGGAATAGATATAAATTTAGATAAAATAAACTTTGAAGATAAAGAAGTTTACAAGATGCTTGGTGAAGGAAAAACGTCAGGAGTATTCCAATTAGAATCAGCAGGTATGACTTCATTCATGAAAGAATTAAAGCCAGACTGTTTAGAAGATATAATAGCCGGAATATCCCTTTATAGACCAGGTCCTATGGCAGAAATTCCAAGATATGTAGAGTGTAAACAAAATCCAGATAAGGTTGAATACGTAGTACCAGAATTAGAAGATATATTAAATGTTACTTATGGTGTTATGGTTTATCAAGAGCAGGTTATGGAAATAGTAAGAAAACTTGCTGGATATTCAATGGGAAGAAGTGACCTTGTAAGAAGAGCTATGTCTAAGAAAAAGCATAAGGTCATGGAAGAAGAACGTAAAAACTTTATTTATGGTGTAGTAGATGAAAATGGTAATGTAGAAGTTCCAGGCTGTAAAAGAAATGGAATTTCAGAAGAAGCTGCAAACAAGATCTTTGATCAAATGATGGACTTTGCAAGTTATGCATTTGAATTAAATTTCATATAAAATATTTAAGAGTATAAAGTATTCCAACTGAAGAATAATAAACTAAGAGGTGCTTTGTTGGAATGAAAAAAAGTTATAATAATTTAAATTTGAATGATAAAAAGAAAATTATAGATTTTTATTATAGTAATAAAAGCATATGTTTTGAGGAGATTTCAGATGTATTAGGTGTTTCTTGTAGGAGCGTAAGTAGAGTTTTACAAGAAGCAAAAATAAATACAAGACTAAAGAATAGATATACTTTAAATGATAATTATTTTAATATAATTGATTGCCAAGAGAAAGCATATATACTTGGATTTATATATGCAGATGGGTTTGTAGGAGATGAAAAACATAATAATATAGTTATTTCTATAAATGATAGAGATTTATTAGAGGAGATTGCTAGCCTTTTGAACTTCACAGGAAGCATAAGAGGAACTTCTAAAGGAGGATTCGAAAACTCGAAGGAAGGATTTAGTTTGAATTTCTCATCCTCAATAATGGCAACTAGATTAAGAGAAATAGGATTATATCCTAATAAATCACTAACATTAATTAAATTTCCTAAAATAAGAAAAGATTTAGAACGTCATTTTATTAGAGGATATTTTGATGGTGATGGTAGTATATATTTATCTCATAATACAACATACCATATGATAACTGGAGAAAAGAAAAAGTATATATATCCTACGTATTGTTTTAGTATTTTAGGTACATTTGAATTTTTAAAAGAAATTGAATATAGAGCTAATTTTAAGTTTTCTAAGATTAGAGATACTAGAACTAGAGAAATAAAGTCATTAGAAATATGTGCTAAAAAAGAATTTGATTATATTTTTAAATATTTATATAATGATTCAACTATAAAATTAGACAGAAAATATCAAAAGTGGAATTTAATAAAGAGTGCCTTTATAGAGAAATCTGTAAAGAAAATAAGGTGAATTGCGGGGAAGGCCTTAGAGCCTTAAATACTAACTTAATCTAGCAATAGAATTAAGGGCCTAGAGTAACTATCTAGGGTAAAGTAAAAAGTTTAAGGATTGGTTAATCCGCAGCCAAGTCTCCTAGAAATAGGTTAAAGGTTCAGAGACTAGATAAAGTATCCTAAGTATTAATAGTTTAATATATGGAGAAATATCCGAGAGTGCCTTATACCCAATAAATTTGGGTAATGATATAGTCCGATCTCTATAGAAATATAGAGTCTGAGATAATCTCAGAATAACACAAATGTCAACAAGTCCCATGCAGCAGCTTATGCAGTTATAGGATATCAAACTGCATATTTAATGAAATATTATCCTGTAGAAACTATAGCAGCCATGCTTAATTCAGTTATGGGAACAAGTGAAAAAGTAGCCCATTATATAGCTTTTGCTGAAAGTTTAGGGATACAAGTGTTACCACCTGATATTAATGAAAGTTATTCTAAGTTTACTGTTAAAGGTGATAAAATAAGATTCGGATTAGCAGCTATAAAAAATGTTGGTTATAACGTTGTTGAAACTATAGTAGAATCTAGAAATAGTAAGGGAAGTTTTGAATCTCTTATAGATTTTATAAATAAAATAGATTTATCTTCTGTAAATAAGAGGGCTATAGAAAGTTTAATTAAAGCAGGAGCCTTAGATGAATTTAAGATTTATAGATCAAAATTACTAGCAGTTTATGAAAAGCTAATGGATGGAGTAGCAAGCGAAAAGAAAAGAAATATAGATGGGCAAATAAGTTTGTTTGGATTAGAAGAAGAGTTAGAGCTTCCAGAAGTAAATTATCCTAATATTAAAGAGTTCGCTAAGAAAAATTTATTAGCTATGGAAAAAGAAATGACAGGATTATATTTATCTGGTCATCCGTTAGATGAATATGCGGATAGTTTAAAAGTTCAAACATCAACTAATATAGAAAAAGTATATAAGTCCTATGAGATTATAAAAGAAACATTTAATATAAGTGATTTGCCTGAAGATATAATTCATGATGAAGAAAGGGTTATACTTGGAGGAATAATAGCTGAATATAATCAAAAAATAACTAGAAATAATACTATGATGGCCTTCTTAAAGCTTGAGGATTTAACGGGAATAATTGAAGTTATAGTATTCCCAAAGACTTTAGATAAAGTAAGAGAAAAATTAAGAGAAGATGCTTTAGTAGTAATTAAAGGAAGAGTAAATATAAAAGAAGATGAACTTCCAAAGTTAATTTGCGAAAGTATTGAACCTTTAGAAAAAATTAATACATCTAAGGTTTATTTAAGAGCTAAGAACTTGGAAGAAGGAAAGGCTTTAATGAAAGAATTAAAGAATATGCCAGAATATTATAAGGGTGATACTACTGTATATATGTTTACAGAAAATGATAGAAAAAATTACAGAATGCCAAAGGATATTTGGGTTAATCTTGAATCAGATGCTATTTCCTACTTAAAAGAATTAATTGGTGAAGAAAATGTTAAAGTTATAGAATAAATATGATAAATCTACAAGGCTATAAATAAAATTTAATTTAGCTTTGTAGATTTAATTTTTAGATAAATTTATTATATAATCAAAAATTTATAAAAATTATTAATTGTAAAAATGCTTATATTTATAAAAAATGATTTTATAAATAATTAAATAAAAAATTTGAAAAAACAAATAATAAAAATTTATTATTTAATAGATAAATGGTATTGATTTAGGTTATAATATAAATTATAAGATATAAAAAAGTCGATAAATATCATATTATTGTTCTTATTTTAGTTGCATAAAATTAGCTAAGCAAGTACAATAAATAAGGTAATTAAAATTATTAAAAACTAAATAAGTGGTAAATTTTTAAATTATTATAGTTAATAAAAAATGCATAATTTCACAAAGAGTGGGACAACCTTTGTCCCGGTGGTATTAAGGAGGAAACAACATGAAAAAAATAGCTATTTTAACTAGTGGTGGAGATGCTCCAGGAATGAACGCAGCAATAAGAGCTGTTGTAAGAACTGCTTTACATCATGGAATTGAAGTAATGGGAGTTCAAAGAGGATATAGTGGTTTAATTAATGGTGAATTATTCCCAATGAATAGATCATCAGTATCAGATATTATTCACAGAGGTGGAACAATACTAAGAACTGCTAGATGCGCTGAGTTTAAAAAAGAAGAAGTAAGAATCAGAGCTACTAAAATATTAAAAGCTTATGGTGTAGATGCCTTAGTAGTTATTGGTGGAGATGGATCATTTACAGGAGCTAAACTTTTATCAAAGTTAGGTGTTAAAACTGTAGGATTACCAGGAACTATCGATAATGATTTAACTTATACTGACTTTACAATTGGATTTGATACGGCTTTAAATACAGTAATAGATGCAATAGATAAAATTAGAGATACATCAACTTCTCATGAAAGAGTTTCAATAGTTGAAGTTATGGGAAGAGATTGTGGTGATTTAGCTTTATATGCAGGTATAGCAGGAGGAGCTGAATATATAATTACACCTGAAAAAGGATTTGACAAAGATGAACTTTGTAAAGTAATTCTAGAAGGAAAGAGAAATGGAAAAATCCATAATCTTGTTTTATTAGCAGAAGGTGTTGGTGGAGCTCAAGCTTTAGCAGAATACGTTGAAAGTGTTACAGGAATTGAAACAAGAGCAACAGTTTTAGGACATATTCAAAGAGGTGGTAGCCCAACGGTTACAGATAGAGTATTAGCTTCTAGAATGGGATCTAAAGCAGTTGAAGTACTTTTAGAAGGTAAGACTTCAAGAGTTATAGGAATTAGAAATAACGAGATAATTGATCAAGATATAGATGAAGCTTTAGCATTAGAAAGAAAATTTGATGAAAAATTATTTGAATTAGCAGATGAAATTTCATCTTAAACTATAATACCTTGATTTATTACTCAAAATATATATGACTATATTTAGTCAAAAATAAAAAATTATACTTAAAGGAGTGTTTATTACATGAGAAAAACTAAGATGATCTGTACTGTAGGACCAGCTAGTGAAAGCCCAGAAATATTATCACAAATTATTGAAGCGGGAATGAATGCATCAAGACATAACTTCTCACATGGAGATCATGCAGAGCATGCTACTAGAATAAACTTAGTAAAAGAATTAGCTAAGAAACATAATAAAGAAATAGCTATAATGTTAGATACTAAGGGACCAGAAATAAGAACTGGTAAATTTGAACCTAAAAAAGTTGAATTAAAATCAGGAGATGATTTTGCTATATATGCTGGTGGAGATGTTGTAGGTGATACAACTCAATGTACAGTAACTTACGAAGGATTAGCAAATGATGTTAAGCCAGGAGATACTATATTAATCGATGATGGTTTAGTAGGATTAAGAGTTGAATCAATCGAAGGAAACAAAATTAACTGTAAAGTTATGAATACTGGATTTGTTGGAACTCACAAAGGAGTTAACGTTCCAGGAGTATCAATCAAATTACCAGCTTTAACTGAAAAAGATATAGCTGACTTAAAATTTGGTTGTGAAATAGGTGTAAACTTAGTTGCAGCATCATTCATAAGAAAAGCAGCAGATGTTGAAGCAATAAGAAAAGTTTTAGTTGAAAATGGTGGAGAAAACATTCAAATATTCTCAAAGATAGAAAACCAAGAAGGTGTTGATAATATAGATTCTATATTAGAAGCTTCTGATGGAATAATGGTTGCTAGAGGAGACCTAGGTGTTGAAATACCAATGGAAAAACTTCCAGCAGTTCAAAAAATGATAATAGAAAAATGTAATAACGCAGGAAAGCCAGTTATAACAGCTACACAAATGTTAGATTCTATGATAAGAAACCCAAGACCAACAAGAGCTGAAGTATCAGACGTTGCTAATGCAATATATGATGGAACTGATGCTATAATGTTATCAGGTGAATCAGCAAATGGAGACTGGCCAGTAGAAGCAGTTCAAACTATGGCTAAGATAGCTGTAGAAGCTGAAAAACAATTAAACTATGAAGTAGCTACTTCAAAGGCTACTAAGCACATACCAGCTATAGCAGGAGTTATCTCAAGAGCTGCTGCAAATGCTGCAAATGAATTAAAAGCAGCTGCTATAATTTCATCAACACAAAGTGGTGCTACTGCAAGAAGATTATCTCAATGCAGACCAGATTGTCCAATAGTTGCTGTTACTCCAAATGAAAAAGTTGCTAAGAACTTAGCATTATGCTTCGGAGTTTATCCAGTTGTTTCAGGACAAGTGGAATCAACTGATCATATGATGGAAGAATCAGTTAAAGTAGCAAAAGCTAATGGATTTGTTACAGAAGGAGATACTGTAGTAATAGCTGCAGGAGTTCCAGTACATGAAGTTGGAGCAACTAACTTATTAAAGATTAGTGTAATAGAATAATTCTTCAAAAAAAGAAGCTTTCATTGAAGGCTTCTTTTTTAATATAAAATAAAATAGTTCTATAATGATAAAAATATTATATAAATAAATGAGAATGGTTATCATAAAAAACAATAAAAAGAAGAAATATAGTAATATAATGTATAACTATAGTTATAAATAAGTATAAAAATAGATAGTTAACAAAAAGTTAACATTTATATTGATAAAGTTTAAGTTATAATGTATATTATGAAATGAATAAAGTAATAATATTAGTATGGAATTAAATGGCAACTAATTCTGGATTTGGGCATCGTATGATGCCTATTTTTTTTGAATCTTTTTAACATTTATATAAAGAAATGAATATAATTTATTTTTAAAGCTTGTGATGAATTCCCCATTTGAGAATAATTAAGTTAAAAGTAGGTGTATATTAGCAAAGAGAATTTTGTTATATACACCTTTTGTAATTTAGATATTTTTATGCTATTATTAGATGAAACTTTAGGAATAATTAAATTTACAAGGTTTTAAGAGGTGAATAATTTGGTTGAAAAGAACAATGAATATATATTAGATATAATAGGTATAGGCTATGAAGGAGAAGGTATAGCTAAAGTAGAAGGATATCCTATCTTTATAGAAGGGGCTATTTTAGGAGAAAAAGTTAGAGTTTTAATAGTAAAAGCTAAAAAAAGCTATGCTTATGGAAAATTATTAGAGGTAATAGAAGCTTCAGAAGATAGAATAGAACCAAAGTGTAAGGTATATAAAAGATGTGGTGGATGTACAGTTCAGCATATGAACTATAAAAAGCAATTAGATTATAAATTTGAAAGAGTTAAAGATTGTATTTCTAAAATTGGGGGATTAAATAGTGAATTAGTTAAGTATCCTATAGGGATGGAACTTCCAGAAAGATATAGAAATAAAGTTCAACTGCCAGTTGGATTAGTAAAAGGTGAGTTAAATATAGGTTTTTATGCGCCAAGAAGTCATAATATAATTGATTTAGAAACTTGTCTAATTCAAGATGAAATAGCTGATAAGGTTACAAGTATAGCAAAAAAGTGGATGAAAAATTATAATATAGAACCAGCTAGTATAGATGGTATATTTAATAAGAATGGATTAATAAGACATATAATGATACGTAAGGGATTTACTACTAATGAAGTTATGGTGGTTCTAGTATCAACAAAAAAGAATGTTCCATATATTGGTGAATTTATAAATGAAATAAAAAATAATATAGAAGGAATAAAAAGTATAATTTTAAATATAAATAGTGAAAATACAAATGTTATTTTAGGGCAAGAATGTATAACCTTATGGGGAGAAGATACTATAACTGACTATATAGAAAACTTTAAATTCAATATTTCACCGCTTTCATTTTTCCAAGTGAATCCTGTACAAACAGAAAAATTATATTCAAAGGCTTTAGAATATGCTGGATTAACAGGAGAAGAAACTGTTTTTGATGCTTATTGTGGAACAGGAACAATTACACTTTTCCTTTCACAAAAAGCGAAGAAAGTATATGGAGTTGAAATAATTGAGCCAGCTATAATCAATGCTAGAGAAAATGCTAGAATTAATAATGTTGAAAATGCTGAATTCTTCGTGGGGAAATCTGAAGAAGTAATACCAGATTTAATAGCAAAAGGTATAATACCAGATGTTATAGTGGTAGACCCACCAAGAAAGGGTTGCGATATAAAACTATTAGAGGCTATTGGTGAAGCAAAGCCAGAAAGAGTTGTATATGTTTCCTGTGATCCAAGTACCTTGGCAAGGGATTTAAAGATATTAGAGGAAAAAGGGTATAGAACTGAAAAAGTTCAACCTGTTGATATGTTTCCACATACAAGTCATGTTGAAAATGTTGCACTATTAACTAGAAATTAGAATTATGAATAAATGTTAGAAGGTTATTTAAGGGATTAAAGATTAAACCCAAAAGTGTGAAATATTTAAAGATATTGGAATGTGATATATAAGTAAACTCTTCATTACTGAAATTATTTTAGTAATGAAGAGTTTTTTATTATTGAAAATAAAGATTATGTACAGAATAATCATGAAAAATACCATATTAAGCATAAGTTATTGAATAGGAATTTAAGAAAAGATAAAATAGTAATACAAAATAATAACATATCGATAAAAAAATTATAGTATTAGTATTAAAAAAATAAAAAAATGGGGGTAAAAATATGACAGGGTTTATTTCATTATCAAAAGAAAATTTTCAAAGAGAGGTTATGGAAGCAGAGGGTCTAGTTTTTATAGACTTTCATACTAAGGGGTGTGGACCGTGTGGACTAATACCACCTATTATGAAAAAGTTAAAAGAAAAGTATGCTGATAGATTAAAAGTTTGTGAATATGATGTAAAACTTGAGGATCTTATTGCTAAGTCTGATGATGTAGTAGAAAAATATAAGGTTTATGGATTTCCTAATATAATTATTTTTAAAAATGGAGAAGTTAAAGAGAATATTTTAGGTATATATAATATAGATGCTTTTATAGATGCAATAGAAAAAAATCTATAATTAGACTTAAGATATATAAAGAGAGGGTTAATTTTTATAAAGTTAAGAGAATTTATGAAAGGATGATATTTTTTGAATAATAAAGATAAAGAAAATAAAATTGAAAAGCGACCAATCTGGAAATCTTATCTTAAGTTAATGTTTAAAGCTAAATTACCTTATTTCTTAATCTTGTTATGTATTATATTTCAGTTGTTATATTCAAAGTTACAATTTTTATTTCCTGGATATTCTCAACAAATATTAGCAGGAGATATTTCAAAACCAGTTATTTATGGGGCTATAGCTGTTATTATAGGAAGAACTATTTTAGATGGAATTATTAGAGTGACTTCTAAAATAACAAATTTTAAAATAGATAAAGGGTTTAGAAAATTAGTTTGGAATAAATTATTACATTCACCTATTTCATTATTTGATAAAGAAAAGCCAAATGAATTAGTAAGTCGTACGGCAGCAGATACAGCTAATATAAGTATGATATTTTCTTATATAATACCATCAACAATTGGAATGCTGTATTTTACTTATACAACCATTCAGGAATTATTTTCATATAATTGGAGCTTAGGAGCAATACAACTAGCATATATACCAATTTATTTAGGATTAACTATTTGGTATGGAAGTTGGCAATATAAAACTAATAAGAAGGTTCAAGAAAAATTATCAAAACTAACGCAATTTTTATCAGAACTACTTGGTAATATGCCTTTAATAAAAGCCTTTGCTAATGAGAAGAAAGAAGAAAAAAGAGGTAGAGATATAGTTGATGGATTCTATAAAGCTTCATTAGTAAGAAGTCTTATTGATTGGGCGGAAGTACCTGTTTCAGGAGTTTTATCTCTTATTCAATCTGTTATAGTTATTATTTCAGGAATTTATTTAGTATCAAGGGATATTATTACAATAGATATTTGGATAGCATATTTCTTATATGTTGATATGCTTTATGGAGTATTAAATACCTTTGTATATATGTATTTAGATGTTAAAAGAAGTCAAGGAGCTACTTCTAGAATTTCCGAGTTATTAGATGGAGAAGAAGAAGAATATAATGGAATCAAAGTTATAGAAAAAATTGATGAGAATTTAGCTTTTGAAAATGTATCATTTGGATATGGAGAAAAGCAAGTTTTATCTAATATTAGCTTCAATGTACCATATGGCAAAACAACAGCAATTGTTGGTGAGTCTGGAGGGGGAAAGACTACTATATTATCGTTGATTCAAAGATTTTATAAGCCAAATTCAGGAGAAATTAAATTTGGTAATACTTCAATAAATGAATTAAATTTAAAAGAGTGGAGAAATGTATTTAGTTATGTTTCTCAAGATAGCCCTTTGTTATCTGGTACTATAAAGGAAAATATTATATATGGAGTTAACCGTGAAGTAAGTGAAGAAGAATTAATTGAAGTATCTAAAGTTGCTAACTTATTAGAAGTTGTAGATGCATTTCCTAATAAATTTGAAACACAGGTAGGGGAAAGTGGATCTAGGCTTTCAGGAGGACAAAGACAAAGAATAGCAATAGCCAGAGCACTTTTAAGAGATTCACAAGTGTTATTACTTGATGAACCTACTACAAATTTAGATAACCAATCTGAAAAGACAATTCAGGAAGCTATGGATAATTTGCTGAAGGATAGAACAACAATAGTAATAGCTCATGATTTATCTACAATTAAAGATGCAAATCAAATAGTTGTAATTGATTCAGGAGAGGTTAAGGGAATTGGAACTCATGATGAGTTATTAAAAAACAATGAAGTATATAAATTGCTTGTTAATGGTTGTACTCAAGGATTAATAGGGAGAAATATATAATTTAAATAATCTTTTGAATCTAATATAAAAGGGGGCGCAAATAATGGAGAGTACTAAAAAACAAAGTTGGAAATCCTTTTTTAAACTTATATTTAAGTCAAAATTACCATGGCATTTATATATTTTAGCATTTTTAGCAAGTATATTTGGAACTAAGTTAGGTCTTGAGTTACCAATGATAATGGGAGAAATTTATGCTGGAAATATATTTGATAAATCTATAGTTATTAAATTAATATATATGACAATATTATCTATTATAGGATATAGTTCAGCATCATTTTTCTATTCATTAGCTGGAGCTAAAACTCCTAGAAATATAAGAAATAATTTATGGTCAAAGCTAATAAGAATACCGATGTCTTATTATAATAAGCAAGAAGGATTATCTCTTGTTAGTAGAGTAACATCAGACCCAACATTCATTAATGTAATAGTTCAAGATACATTTTCAATTGTAAATACTACTTATTCATTTATAGGATCAATAATTATAATGTATGGTATGAATGTTAAACTTACATGGGCTTTACTTCCCATAATACCATATATATTGATAGTTACTTTTGGTGTAGGACATTTTGCACAAAAAGCTCAACAGAAGATACAAAGTAAATATTCAGGACTTACTGCATATTTTGCTGAAAGACTTCCTAAAATTCGTTTGATAAAGATGTTTAATAAGGAAGAAGCTGAAATGGAGCATGCAAATGAAATAATCACAGAACAGTATAAGGCAGAAAGATATAAATCAATAGTTGAATTATTTAGTGAACCTCTTATGCAATCTGTACAAGCAATAACTACAGGAATAGTTTTAATTTATGGTGCAGTTATGGTAAATGCAGGAGAAATTGATACAGGACAACTTATTGCATTTTATATGTACATTGTAAATATTCATAATGCAGTTGTAAGATATGGACAATATATACAATCAGTTAAAGTTGGTAAAGGTGCTTCTGAGAAGATAACTGAAATTATTAATACTAATGATGAAATTGTTAGAAGAGAAGTTTCTCTTGAAGATATTCTTAAGAACTCTAATGGGAATATTAGATTAGAAAATATATCTTTCTCTTATGATAATAAAAAGGTATTAAATAATATAGATATAATTATTCCAGAGAGAAAAGTTACAGCTATTGTTGGTCCATCTGGAGGAGGTAAGACAACTATATTAAATTTACTTGAGAGATTTTATGAACCAAATGAAGGTAGAATATTAATAGGTAATACTCCAGCAGAAAAGGTACATTTAGATGATTGGAGAGAATCATTCGCGTATGTTTCACAAAATAGTCCATTATTATCAGGAAGTATTCGTGATAATATTATTTACGGTGTAAAACGAGATGTAAGTGATGAAGAAATTAGAGAAGCAGCTAGATTAGCTGATGCTCTTGATTTTATAGAAGAATTTCCAGATGGATTTGAATCTGAAGTTGGAGAATTGGCAGCTAAACTTTCAGGCGGGCAACGTCAAAGAATTACACTTGCAAGAGCATTTATAACTAATCCGGAGTATCTTTTATTAGATGAGGCTACATCAAGTTTAGATGCAAACTCTGAAATTGAAGTTAATAAAGGTATAGAGCTATTAATGGAAGGTAGAACAACAATAGTTATAGCCCATAACCTATCTACAGTAAGAAATGCAGAACAAATAGTTGTAATTGATTCTGGAGAAGTAAGCGGAATTGGAAACCATGATGAATTATTTAAAAACAATAAGCTTTACAGAAAGTTAGTAGATATTCAATTTGAAAAAGAGCAAAAATTAGGTGTGATTTAATAATTATATAAAAAATGTATTTGATTTAGAGAAGTCAAATACATTTTTTTGTTATCTAAAAATTTATGTGAAATGCTTTTTGTTGACTTAGGTTTATTCTATGCTAAAATGTATATATAATTTGGAAAAAAGTGGAGGTGTGATGGTGAATTATACTTTATTAAATCCTCTATTAGTTATAGTTAATCTAATAATTGAAATAAATACTAGCATTATATTTGGGTTTTCGTTAACTGAAGTTAATTTAAGAAAAGTTCTTAAAAAAAGTATTTTTATAAGTGTTGTAGCTGGTGTTTTATTTTATTATTCTAGTATTTTTACAAACAAAAATATTTCTGTATTATTCATTTGCTTAATTACGATACCTTGTATATATTTTTTTATAAAAATACCTTTTTCACAAGTGATTATAATAGTACTTCTTGCATTAACATTTGATCTTTGCATAATAAAGCTTTTAGAATATAATATTTTAAATATATTATTAATTAAAAATAATATTGCAGAAGATGTTGTTATACAATCGTCTGTAGCTATATTTCAATTTCTTAGCAATATAGTTATTACAATGATAATATACAATAATAGTGTAGTATTTTTTCCTGAATTTATATTTGAAGATAAGATATTATTTAATGATTCATCTGATTACTATAACATAAATATTTATTCAATAGAATTTATATTATTAAGCCTTAATTTTGTATTATATATTATGTTCTTAGAACTACATTATTTTAGATTTAATTTTAGAATTATTTTAGTATTTTTAAGTATAATAATTTCTTCATTATTATTATTTTATTTAAAATCTAATATCCAATATAAGAGTAAACTTAGGGAACTTTTATCTGACAGTCAACATCAAAAAGAAATACTCGCCTATTATAACGTAATAAGATCTCAAAGACATGATTTTAATTTTCATCTTAATGCTATATACGCACTTATAAATGATAAAAACTATTTAGATTGTAAAAAATATATAGAAGATATAGTAAAAGACGCAGGATACATAAATGAATTGCTTCCATTACATCATCCTATAATTGGAGCTATGTTAAATACTTTTAAAGAAATTGCAAATCAGAAAGGTATAGAAATTAATTATTACATTTATGATAATTTAATAGATATGCCATGTTCGGTATATGAAATGAATAAAATATTAGGGAATTTAATTCAAAATGCTATTGATGAACTTCAAAATGAAAGTCAAAATAATCTTAAAATAGATGTGGATATTTCAAAGGAGAGAGAATCAATTGTGCTAAAAGTTAAGAATAGCACAAATTCTGAGAAAGAGTGTATAAAGAGTATTTTTGATATTGGTTATACAACTAAGAAAAATCATGAGGGGCTAGGATTACCGATGATACAAAAAATTTTACTTAAATATAATGGAGTTATTTATTCTGAAATATTAGATAATGAAATAAGTTTTATAGTTAGAATTCCGGTATTACACTAATATTTTTTATGGAGGGGCGATTAAATAATGTTAATAAAAAGCTTAATAGTAGATAATGATAAAAATTGCATAAATATTTTAAAAAAAGAACTTCAAGCCTTTTCTTTTATAAAAATAGAAGGAGAATTTAATAGGGCACAAGATTTAGTTCTATTTTTACAGAATAATGATATAGATTTAATATTTTTAGATATTGAAATGGGATCAATTGATGGTATAGAGATTGCTAGGCAGATAAAAAAACTTAATTTAAATACTTTAATTATTTTTGTAACAGGACATCCTGGATTTGCTTTAGAAGGATATGAAGTTTATCCAGTGGATTTTCTAATTAAACCTATTAATAAACTTAGATTAGAAAAAGCCTTAAATAAGGTTAAAGAAATTAAATCTTTAAAATTTAATAATAATGATTATAAAATAGGTATAAATGTAGATAATGGTATAAGAATGATAAATGTAAATGAGATTTTATATATAGAAAAGCAAGGAAGAAGAATTTTGGTTGTATGTAAAAATAACGAAATAATATATTCTAAAGAATCAATGAAAAATTTAGAAAATATATTTTCAGATTTTGATTTTTATAGACCACATCAATCCTTTTTAGTACCAATAAACCAAATAAAAGCTATATATCCAGATAAATATACAAGGTCATATGTAATTGAATTATTTGATAGCAAAAATACTATACCTGTAAGTAGAAATAAATATTCAAATTTAAGAGAACTTTTAGAGAAGAAAACAAAAGGATTAATAGTTTATTGAATCCTAAAAAAGTGTTAGAAGTACTATAATAGAATGAGAAATGCTTGTTAAATTTTTATTCAATTTTAATATTAATAATTACTATTTAAATTTTGTATTATAAATCAATTTATTTAAAGTTTCGAAATAACTTATATTAATAAGAATTAAATGTAAAAATAAATAAAATAAAATTGTTTAAAAGTTAACAATAATTATTGAAAAATATTTCAAATTTTGATATAATTATATTACAACAAAGAAAACGAAGTTTTAGGGGGATTTATAATGAATAAAAGATTGATTGCATTACTATGTGGAACAGTTATGGTATTTTCTTTAACAGGATGTGGAAATAAAGCTGATAATAATGTAACTGAAAATAATACAGGAGTAATTATTGAAAATGCAAGCGTTGATAGTATATCAAAAGCATCAACTAAAGCTTTCTATGAAGAGAGTTCTTTAAAAGGTCAAGAATTAGTAGATGCGGTTAATGCTAGAACTGGAACATTTACATATGCAACTACAAATGAAGATGGATCACCAAACTTAGCAATATTTGGCTTTGGAATGATTGATGAAAATTATGCAATGGCTGGAATATCAGAAAATCAAACTTTAGAAAATTTAAAGAGAAATAAAATAGCAGTAGTTTCTTTCTATCAATATGATGCAAATGCAACAGATAAACTTGAAAGAAACAAAGGTGCAAGATTAGTTGTAAAAGTTATTGAAGACCAAGCAAAAATAGACGAATTAAAGGGTAAGACAGAAGGTAAATCAAACGAAAATACAACTTTCTTTGAAATAGTAGAAATTAAACCATTAGGATAATATAGATAGCTATCACTGAAATTTTATTAAAAATACAGTGATAGTTTTTATTTTTAAATTTTTTATGAGATGATATTGATTTAAATGAATAAATAAAAAAATTGACTTTATAATATTATATTCTTATTTAAGACTTTCAATTGATGAGTTAATTTTACTCAATAATTTATTCAAAGTATTTTTTTCTTCTGTATCAAGTTCATCTGTTAAATTACTACATAATATTGGTAATATATCGGATACAACTTTTAGTGAAATTTTTTCTAAATGCTCCATTAATAAGATAAGCAAATCATGCCCTTTTGAAGTTAAATTTATTAGTCTAACTCTATTATCATTTTTAGATGGATTTATAGATACTAAATCTTTAGCTTCTAAACTTTTAATAATATAGTTCGTTGTACTATGAGCAAACTCGAAAGAAGAAGTAATATCTCCCATAGTACTTTCTCCGTATTTATATAAATAATATAAAACTATTTTTTCTTCTTTTTTCAAGGAGATAGTTTGATCATTAACATTAAATGGCTTTCCAAACCAGTCTTTATATTTTTTGTTTTCATCAAAGTTCATGTCTATTAATTTATTTACTAGCATAATTACACCTCTATTAGTAGATTGAATATTTTATAAAAATTATAGCATAAAAGATAAATAAAAGATTAAAAAAAAATATTTCAATAATTGAAATAAATTAATATTGGTAGTATAATAAAATAAATATTTCAATTTTTGAAATAAATGTTGAGTAGGAGAGTGCTTTATGAATATTTTTACACCTATTAAGATTGGAAATGTTGAAATAAAAAATAGAATTATGTTTCCACCATTAACTACGTCTTTTGAAGAAAGAGGGGGAATCATAACTCCTAAAGCAATAGAGTTTTATAGAGAAATAGCAAAGGGTGGAACAGGATTAATTGTAGTTGGGGATGTTTCAGCAGTTGCAGCTTTTTCAAAAACTCCAACACTTCATCATGATGGATTAATAGAAGGTCATAAAAATTTAACAGATGCAGTTCATAAAGAAGGAAGTAAGATAGCTGCACAAATATTTTATCCAGAAGTAGATCCAGACATAATAATGAATGAAGCGAGAGTAAATGGAATGCCTTCAGCAATGAAGCTTCATCATAGATTATTTAATGAATTTGTAAATGAAGTTGATAAAGCTGGAATAGAAAAAATACAAAATTTAATTGTTGATGTAGCAGTAAGAGCTCAAAAAGCTGGATATGATATGTTACAACTACATGGAGATAGATTAATAGGTATGTTCTGTTCACCTATTTTAAATAAGAGAACAGATGAATATGGTGGTTCTTTTGAAAATAGAGCAAGATTTGTATTAGAAGTAATGGACAAGATAAGAGCTGTATTACCTGATATGGCAATAGATTATAAAATGTCTATTATTAGAATGAATCCAAGAAAAGGTTTTGGTGGTCCAACATTAGAAGAAGCTAAAATATTAGTTAAGTGGTTAGAAGAAAAGGGGGTTAATTCATTTCATGTAGCGCTTGCAAATCATGGAGAATTAATAAATACAATACCTTCAATGGGTTTAGAGCCTTATGGATGTTTCTTAGATTTAGCAGAAGAAATAAAATCAGTTGCCACTGTTCCAGTAAGTTGTGTTGGTAGAATATTAAAACCAGAAATGGTTAGAGATATATTAGATACTAATAAGGCTGATATAGTTGCTTTAGGAAGACAACTAGTTGCAGATCCTAATTGGCCAATAAAGGTTTTAGAAGGAAAAGAAGATGAAATAAGATACTGTATTATGTGTAATAGAGGATGTGCAGATAAATTACTTGCACATGGAAGTATAGCATGTTCAATTAACCCTATTAATGGTTTAGAGAAAGAAATTCTAATAACAGAAGCAGAAAATAAAAAGAATATATTAGTAGTTGGTGCAGGGGTAGCTGGACTTGAAGCAGCATGTGTAGCAGCTGAAAGAGGACACAAGGTTACAGTATTAGAAAAAGAAGATAAGCTATTTGGACAATTAAACATAGCTATGGCTCCTCCAAATAAATCTGAAATGGAAAGATTAATGGAATATTATTCAAAGCAAATAAAACGTCTTAATATAGAAGTTAGAACTGGTGTAGAAGCAACAGTAGAACTTATAAAAGAGTTTAATTGTGATGAAGTAATAATTGCTACAGGAGCAACTAGTATAGTTCCTAAATTTGATGGAATCGAAAATATGAGAGTTGTATCAGCTTGGGATGTTCTAAATGGAACACAAGAATTAGAAGGTAGAATTGCGATTATAGGAGCTGGGTTTGTAGGTATTGAAACTGCAGAATATGTAGCAGAAAAAAATAAGGAAGCTTTTGTAGTTGAGCTAAGTGATAAAGTTTTAGGTGGCGAAAAAGCAACTAACATGGAGATTATGTTTAAGAATCTTGAAGATCATAATGTAGAAATTTTTAAATCACACAAGCTTGTATCAATAGAAAAAGATCATATAAAGGTTGAGCATGCTGATGCAATTAAAGAAATGTCATGTGATATGGTAGTAGTTGCAATTGGAGCAAAATCAGAAAATGCATTATCAAATAAATTAAATGAAGCAGGAATAGCACATCATTTAATAGGGGATTGTAAAAATGTAAGATTAATAGGTGATGCAGTAAGAGATGGATTTAATTTAGCTGTAACTTTATAATTAAATATATAAATATATTACGGAGTTATTAGATTTTTTAGTAGATAGAATGTATAAGAAATTACTTTAAATATTTATTTATAATAGCGAGAAATATATCTTTTTAATAAGAAAATAATAAAAAGTCTGTACTTAAATATTTTTTATTTAAGTACAGACTTTTATTAAAATTTTTAGTTTATAGTTATTTCACTCTTATATTATTGAATAAAAATAGAAATTTTAAATCAACCCATGTTTTTTCATTGAATTATAAATACCATCTTCGGCTATATCCTCAGTAACTTCATCAGCTATTTCTTTTAAAGCTTCTTTAGCATTACCAACAGCAATTCCATACTGACAATACTCTAGCATATCAATATCGTTTAATCCATCACCATAAGCATATGTATTTTCTTTTGGAATATTTAGGTGCTTAATCAGTTTATCAATAGCATATTGTTTATTAACACCTGGTACTGATAATTCTCCACTGTTATCTCCAAACATAGGAACTGTACAATGGATAACATTAAACTCTTTTTCAAACTCCTTATAAACAGTTTCAAAAGGGAAGGCATCATGTTCTAAAAAACAAATTTTATTAACATCAGTTCTATGTAAATCATATCCTTCCTTTAGGGCTTCAATAAAGTGGCTAGGTGATTCTTCTTTTAATTTAACTGCATTAGGATCATTTTCTAAATCACCATAAATGATTCTTTCTAATCTTGGTATAAGGTTTTTACTAGCGTAAAGTCCACCATTACTTTCAACATAATAATCAAAGCCATTTGTATCAAAAAAGTCAACTACATGAGTAACTTCATTTAAAGACACTTGCTTATGATATAAAATCTTATCTCCAATTTCTACAAAACCTCCACCAGCGCCAATAATACCATCGAAGCCAACGTCTAAAATATAAGGATAAATTTCAGCTTTGCTTCTGCCTGTACACAAAAAGCATAGATTTCCTTTTTTTCTTGTTTCCTTAATTGCTCTTATAGTAGATTCAGGAATATATTCTCTAGATGGTCTAACATCTACAAGTGTACCATCAACATCGAAAAATATAATTTTCTTACTCATATTAGTATCCTCCATTTATGTAACTATTAAATTTATGTCTTTATACACCTTATTATAAATAATTTTTTATATAAATTTATTTCAAAAATTAAAAATCATAAATAGTTATAATAAATTTATATATTAAGCTAGAATTAAAGAATTGTAGCTATATTATTGTAATCCCTGAACTACTCAAAATAATAAAGAATAATAAATGTGAATTACTATAATTAAAGGTATATAATAAAAGAAGGTATAAAAGTAAAAATATGCAAGGGAGAGGACAGTATGTTAGATATACTAATAACTAATGGATTAATAGTAGATGGTACAGGTAGCCAAGCATATAATATGGATTTAGGAATTAAAGAAGGAAAGATAGTTAAAATTGAAAAATCTATAGAAGAAGATGCTAAAAGAATATTAAATGCAGAAGGGCTTATTGTATCACCTGGATTTATAGATGTACATAGTCATAATGATTTAGTACCTTTTATGGATGAAGAGATTCAAAATCTTAAGATAAGACAAGGTGTTACTACAGAATTAGTTGGACAATGTGGATTAGGGGTTATACCTTGTTTAGAAGATGAAAGTAAGCTTTGGAAAAACTATATAAAAGGAGTTGTTGGTTCTCCTAATATAAAATTTGATTTTAAAGATGTTAAGGATTATTTCAATAAAATAAGTAATAAGGGAATTAAAAATAATTATGCTGTACTTATTTCTCATGGAGCAATTAGAGCAAAAGTAAAAGGATTTGATTCCTCAGAAGCTAATGAAAATGAAATTAAAGATATGTGTATTTTAATTGAAAATGCAATGAGGCAAGGGGCTATAGGTATGTCTTTAGGACTTCAATATATGCCTGGAATTTATAGTGGAGAGAAAGAGTTAATAGAATTATGTAAGATTGTTAAAAATTATAATGGTGTAGTTATGGTACATGTAAGAAATCATGATAGGAACATAATAAAAGCCATAAATGAAGTCATTAATATAGCACGTATTTCAGGAGTAAGAATCCATATATCTCATATGAGATCTTATGATTCAAAAGAACTTGGATGTAAGGCAGAAAAGTTAATTAATTTAGTTGATGAAGCTATTAAGAATGGGGTAGATATCACATTCGATGAACATTTATATCTTTCTGGAAGCACTTTAATGACTCAACTTTTACCACCTTGGATAACACAAGATGGAAATGAGGTTATGTTAAAAATGCTTAAAGATAATAATACTATAGAAAGAATAAAAAAAGAGCTTGAGGATTTAAATACTAATTATGTTGGGTGGGATAATTATAGCTCTATTGCTAGTTGGGATGGCATATTAATAACATCATTAAACAAAGAAGAAAATTTAAAGTATATAGGGAGAACAGTTGGTGAAATTTCTAGAGAAGAAAATATTCATCCAGTAAATTTTGTAGCAAACTTGCTTGTCTCTGAAGAAAGTGGAGTTGGGATAGTAACATTAAATATATTTTCAGAAGAGGATACAATAAATCTTATAAAGCACCCACTTCAAATGGTTGGATCAGATAGTATTCCTGCAGGAGATCCACATCCAAGGTTATATGGAAACTATCCCCTATTTATAGGGAAATATATTAGAGATAAAAAAGCTTTGAGTTTAGAAGAAGGTATTTATAAATGTACATTATTACCAGCTACAACTTTAGGATTAGAGGATAGAGGAGTTTTAACGATAGGGAAGATAGCCGATATAACTATATTTGATTTTGATAACATAGTTGGGTATGAAGACTATATAAATAAATCTAGGAGTCCTAAAGGTATAAAATATGTAATAGTTAACGGGAAATTAATTATGGATAATGAATTAATATTAGAAGATAAAAATGGAATAGTGGTAAATAAATAGTTAAAATGTTTAATAGACTATGAATAAAATTTTAAGTATATATTGACAAATTCAGAAAAATAATGTAATATATACATAAAATTAAATAAATGCCTCACTAACTTGTGAGGTAGAGGCGCAAAATTTAACAGTCTTTAGTGGAGTTTGAGAAAGCTATGAAGCTAGGGAGAAGGAAATTTTGCCGAAGCTTGTAATACTTCTCAATATTACTTGCTGGGTCTGTAGTTAAGAGCTACAGGACTGTCTTAATAAACTTCCCGGTTTATTAAGTTGTGCTATCTCGAATGGGAAAAGATGAGGGTAAAATAGCTATGAAGTTAAGCTGAGCCCAAAAGGTTCAGTTATTTTTTTATAGTATCTTATCTGAATTATTTAGGATAGCACCAACCAATTAGGTTGGTATTTTTATTTTCTAAAAAAAATTATTATAAGAAAGAGAGGATATATACTATGAAGAAAAAATTATCATTATTAATTGCAGGTGTATTAACAGCAGCAATAACATTAACAGGTTGTGGATCAGGAAAGGGTAACGATACTTCATCAGAAGATGTGTTTAGAGTTGGGATGGAGGCAGGATATGCTCCTTTTAACTGGACTCAAACAGATGACTCAAATGGAGCTGTAAAGATAAATGGAGGCTCAGAATACGCTGGGGGATATGATGTAGAAATTGCTAAAAAAATAGCTGATTCATTAGGGAAAAAATTAGAAATTGTTAAAACTGAATGGGACGGGCTAGTTCCAGCATTAACTTCAGGAAAGATAGATGCAATTATAGCAGGTATGTCTCCAACAGAAGAACGTAAGGAAACAATAGATTTTACAGATGTTTATTATAAATCAGATTTAGTTATGCTTGTTAAAAAAGGTGGAGCTTATGAAAATGCAGAAACATTAAAGGATTTTTCAGGAGCTAAAATAACAGCACAATTAAATACATTCCACTATTCAGTTATAGATCAAATTCCAAATGTAAATAAGCAAACAGCTATGGATAATTTCCCAGCTATGAGAGTTGCATTAGAATCAGGAGTTATAGATGGATACGTGACAGAAAGACCAGAAGCACTTAGTGCACAAATGGCTAATGAAAACTTCAAAATGGTAGAATTTAAAGAAGGATTTGAAACTTCAGAAGAAGACACAGCTATAGCTGTTGGACTTAAGAAGGATAGTGAATTAAAAGATAAAATAAATGAAATTTTAAAAGGAATTTCTGACGAAGAAAGATTAGAAATAATGGATACTGCTATTAAAAATCAACCAGCAGCACAGTAGTCCTATAAGGAGAGTAGAAGATGAGTTTTAGCGATATAATAAAAATAATTTCTAACAACTGGCAAGGGTTTTTGCGTGGGGCAGGAATTACTTTATTAATTTCAATAGTAGGTACATTAATAGGTACAGTTATTGGACTTATAATAGGAGTAGTTAGAACAATACCAGTACCGGAAAAGGGTATAAAAAGAATAATTTTAAAAGTGGTTAATGTAATTTTATCTGCTTATATAGAATTTTTCAGAGGAACTCCTATGATTGTTCAAGCAATGGTAATATATTATGGATCAGCAGCTGCTTTAGGAATAAATGTTAATGCAATAGTTGCAGGTTTATTTATAGTTTCTATAAATACTGGAGCTTATATGTCAGAAATAGTAAGAGGGGGCATAGTTTCTATAGATAAAGGACAATTTGAAGCTGCACAAGCTATTGGAATGAATCACTTTCAAACTATGATAAATGTAGTATTACCACAAGTTATTAGAAATATATTACCGGCTACAGGGAATGAGTTTGTTATTAATATTAAAGATACATCAGTATTAAATGTAATTTCAGTATCTGAATTATATTTCCAAACTAAATCAGTAGCAGGAAATAACTTTAAATATTTTGAGTCATTTACAGTAGCGTGTATTCTTTATTTTATAATGACATTTACAGTTACTAGAATATTAAGATATTTAGAGAAGAAAATAGATGGTCCAGAAAACTATATAATAGCTGGAAATCAAATGCAAGTTTCTAAACCAGAAGATATGGTTAATAAAGCTGTGTAATGGCCTAAGGAGGAAATAGTATGGAAAAAGTAATAGAAGTTAAACATTTAAGTAAATCCTTTGGAAGTCATGAAGTTTTAAAGGACATAGATTTTTCAGTGAAAAAGGGAGAAGTTGTATGTTTAATAGGATCATCAGGTTCTGGTAAATCTACATTATTAAGATGTATAAATCTTTTAGAAAAACCATCAGGTGGAGAAATAATATATAATGGGGAAAATATATTAGATGATAAGCATGATATATATAAATATAGAACTAAGCTAGGAATGGTTTTTCAACAATTTAATTTATTTAACAATCATGATGTCTTAAGCAATTGTGTTGTAGGACAAGTAAAAGTATTAGGAAGATCAAAGGAAGAAGCCGAAAAAGTTGCTATGAAGTACTTAGATATAGTAGGAATGAGCAATTATATAAATGCTAAACCTAAACAGTTATCAGGTGGACAAAAACAAAGAGTAGCTATAGCTAGAGCTTTATCTATGGAACCTGATGTAATATTATTTGATGAACCAACATCAGCATTAGATCCTGAAATGGTTGGAGAAGTATTAAAAGTAATGAAGGAACTAGCAGAAACAGGGCTTACTATGCTAGTTGTCACACATGAAATGGGATTTGCTAAGGAAGTTTCAGATAGAGTAGTATTTATGAATAACGGTGTAATAGAAGAAGAAGGTACTCCAGATGAAATATTTAATAATCCAAAGAAAGAGCGTACTCGTGAATTCTTAAAACGTACATTAAATAATTAATAAAGAAAAAAGATACTATCTTGTAATTAGGTAGTATCTTTTTTATTTAAGTTAGAAAGTATAAAAAGTTATGCCTTGTTATTAACTATTTATACTTTCCTTCCTTCAGTTTGTAAAGAGATAAACATTGTATGAGGGCGACTTGGAGCTTGCGACGGAACATGGATATGATACTTTAACACTTTTTTATGAATTTAATTAAGATATAGCAAATATAAATATAGGAATGAAACTTTTTAATGTGGGGAGAAGATTTATGCCAAAAGGATTTTACACTTTTAATAATTATTTAAAAATAAATTCAGGTCTTATTACAGCATCTATGGAAGATTATATAGAAATGATTTATAGATTATCTAATGAAATAGGATTTACTAGGGTTGGAGATTTATCAAAGGCTTTAAATGTAAAACCGGCATCAATAACCAATATGATAAAAAAATTGGATGAATTAAGTTTAGTTTCTTATGAAAAATACGGATATATAAAATTGACTGATGATGGAAAAATTTATGGAGAGTATTTATTATATAGGCATAATACTATTGAAAAATTTTTAAGGACTATAGGTGTTTCTAAAAATATATTAGAAGAAACTGAAAAGATAGAGCATGTATTAAATAAAGATACCTTTCAAAGAATAGAAAATTTTATTGAAATAATTGATAATTATCCAATAATAAAGGAAAAGTTGGGGAATAATAAAAAATAAATCATTTGAAGAAAGGTGTCGTTAGTATATGAAGTCGATTTGGAGTGAAAGTTATAATATAAAAAGTAAGGGAGAATTAAAAGATGTAAATGAAGCTGAAGTTATCATAATAGGGGGAGGGATAACAGGACTTCTTACAGCTTATATGCTTAAAGAAAAAGGAGTAGAGGCAGTAATAATAGATAGAGGAAAGGTTTTGCAAGGAAATACAATAAATACTACTGCAAAGATAACAATACAACATAATATTATATATGATAAACTAATTAAGGAATTTGGTAAAGAAAATGCATCTAGATATGCATTGGCTAATAAACTAGCATTAGAAAATTATGAAGAAATAATAAAAAAAAATAATATAGATTGTGAATTTGAAATAGAAGATGCATATGTATATACTTTAGATAATTCAAAAAAAATAGAAGATGAATATGAAGCAGCTATAAGTATAGGAATAGATGCAGAATTAGTTGATAATATAGAACTTCCATTTAGTATAAAAAAAGCATTAAAATTTAAGAATCAAGCTAATTTCAATCCGATTAAATTTTTAAATTTTATAGCTAAAGATTTGACTATATATGAAAATACAACAGCTTTAGATATAAAAAATGATGTTGTAATTACTGATAAGGGAAGAATAAAAGCTAAGAGTATAGTAGTAGCAACTCATTTTCCTATTATAAATGTTCCGGGATATTATTTCTTAAGAATGCATCAAGAAAGAGAATATGTTATTGCATTAAAAAATGCTCAAATACTAAATGGGATGTATATAGATGAAAAAGATGGGGGATATTCTTTTAGAAGATATAAGGACTATCTAATTTTAGGAGGGGTATCTGCTAGAACAGGAGATAATCAAGAAGGTGGGGCATGGGATAAATTAAGAGAATTAGCTAAAAAACTTTATCCTGAATCAATAGAGGAGTATCATTGGTCGGCACAAGATTGTATAACATCAGATGGGATTCCTTTTATAGGAGTTTACTCTAAAGATATGCCAAATGTATATGTTGCTACTGGATTTAACAAGTGGGGAATGACATCTTCTATGGTTTCATCTATTATAATTAGTGGAATGATCACAGGTAAGGAATATGATTTTAATGAAATTTTCTCTCCAAGTAGATTTGATATGACTGCATCTATAAAGAATTTAGCAAAGGATGGATTTGAAACAACATATAATTTCATAGCACAAAAAATAAGAATTCCAATGGAAACTATAGATAATATAAAAAATGGAGAAGCCGGTATAATTACTTATGAGGGGAATAAAGTCGGGGTATATAAAACAAAAGAAGGAAGGGCATATACTGTATCTACGAAATGTCCACATTTAGGGTGTGAAGTAAAATGGAATGCTGACGATTTATCTTGGGATTGTCCTTGTCATGGTTCTAGATTTGATTATCGTGGTAATTTCTTAGATTCTCCAGCTATTAAAGAGTTAAAATATGAAAAATAAGGATTTTTACGGGAAGAAAAAAGGATATTTTGAAGGCTGGTATTTTAAGAATCAATTTGAGGATAATGTAATATCATTTATACCAGGAATAAATATAAAAGAAAACGGAGAAAAGTATTCCTTTATACAAGTTATAACAAAAACCAAATCATATAATATTAATTATGATTTCAAGGATTTTAGTATAAGTGCTGATAAGTTAACTATAAAGATAAAAGACAATATATTTTCTACTAAAGGAATAATAATAAATATAAAAAATAAAGATATACATATTAAAGGTAGACTTACTTATAATAATATAACTCCTATAAAAAGTGATATAATGGGACTTTTTAAATACTTTTCATTTATGGAATGCTATCATGGAGTTTTAAGCTTAAACCATACGGTTAATGGAAGTTTATATATAAATAATGAAGAAATGAAATTTATATATGGAAAAGGATATATAGAAAAAGACTTAGGAAAATCATTTCCAGAAACTTATTTATGGATTCAAAGTAATGATTTTTCAATAGAAGATACTAGTATTATGGTTTCAATAGCAGATATACCTTTCTTAGGATGCAAGTTTAAAGGGTGTATTGCAGTAGTTTATTATAAGGGAAAAGAATATAGATTTGCTACATATAATGGAGTTAAAATAGTTTTATATAATGAGAAGAAAATAGTTATAAAAAGAGGAAAATATAAATTAGAAGTAGATATAGATGGATTATCAGGTCAAAGATTATTAGCTCCTAATGCTGGAGAAATGACAAGAACTATATATGAAAATATAAATTGCACTGCTAGATTTAAATTTTATAAAAATAATAAATTAAATTTTAACTTAGTTAGTAAAACAACTAGTTTTGAATATGTTAATGATTAAAGGGAAGCTAAGAAATTTTAGCTTCCTTTTAATGTGTTATTTAGTTTATAATTTATATTATTAGAGTATTTTAAATATTTTAGCGTAAAATATCGAATTTAGTATTAATTTAAAAATATTACTAACGATAAAATAAATATAAAGAATATTGTTAAGGAGTATGAAATGAAAAAAGCACATAATAAAAAGAGAACTTTGAAAAAAGACATAAAAAGTTTACTGTTAAAGGCTTCAATAATTCCTATACTAGTAATTGCTACTCTAAATACTATATCTTCAAATACTAAAAATACTAAGATTAATAATGAAAGAAATAGTGGGAGTATTAACTTAGTAAAAGAAAAAATAGAAAGTAATAGCAGTTATATAGAAAAAGATATAAATTTTTTATTACTAAATAACTATTTTAATTCAGTTAATAAGAATAGAGATAGTCAAGCTGTTCAAGATATATTAGATGATTATATAAAAGTAAATAAGGATGTAATATCTATATATGTTGGAACAGAGGATGGAAGATTTATTTTATCACCATATGAAGTAATGGATAGCACCTATGATGCAAGAAGTAGAGAATGGTATCAAAAAGCAATAAATAGCCCAGGAGAAATGATAGTATCAGAACCTTATAGGGATATAACTAATAATAAAATGCTTATTACATATTCTAAAGCAATATTTAATAATGATGGAGAGCTTCAAGGAGTAATAGGAATAGATAAAAATTTTGAAGGAGTGTTACAGGGATTAACTTCAGAAAATGAAACTAATGATATATTGATTTCATTAATTAGTGAAAACGGAGTAATAATTTTCGATTCTAATGATACTCTTATTGGTAAAAAGGCAGATAGTATTGATTGGATAAAGAAAGCCATTGAGAATAAAGAAAATAAAATTAGTTATGCAAAAGTTGATAACAAGTATTATTCTATAATGAGATCTTTTGATGAAAATAGTAAATTAAATATTATTTTACTTAGAAATGCACAAGAAATATTACTTGAGTATGCTTTACAAGTAATATTCCCAATAATTATATTTATAATAATATTAATAGTTATTATTAGAATGTCAAATAAATTTACAAAAAAATTAACAGAACCAATAAATGATATTGTTAGAGTTTTAAAGAAATTAGAGATAGGGGATTTTACAGAAAGTATAGAATCTAAGGATATATATAATGAAGAAGTAAACAGTATGATTAATGGAGTAAAATCTCTTGTATCTGATATGAGTATTTTATTATCAGGTGTTAAAGAGGCTTCAGAAAAAGTTAAGGATGGTGCAATAACTTTATTTGATATAATATCAGAATCCAGTAATGTTGGAGAAGAAATAGCTAAATCTGTACAAGAAATAGCTGGAGGAGCAACAAATCAAGCAGCTCAATTAGATGAAAGTGTAAATATAGTATCAGGTTTAGAAGATGAAGTAAATAAATCTATAGTTAGTTCTAATAATATGTTAAACTCTTCAAAAGAAGTTAAAAAATCTTCAGAAGAAGGATATCTAGCAATAGAAAATTTAAATGTAAAGTATAATGAAAATATACAAGCTAGTGATAATATAGTACGAAAAGTTGATGTATTAACAGTAAAATCTAATGAAGTTGGAACTATAATTGATGCAATAAAATCAATTACTGAACAAACAAATCTATTAGCATTAAATGCTAGTATAGAAGCGGCAAGAGCAGGGGAAGTTGGTAGAGGATTTGCTGTAGTAGCAGATGAAGTAAGAAAATTAGCAGAGGAATCATCTAAATCAGCAGTTCAAATAAATGAAGTGTTAAGTGAAATCAAGAGCAGTATAAATGAATTATATAAAGAAACAATGTTAACTAATAAAATAAATAAGGAAACTTCAGAAAGTTTAAAAATAACTAAAGAGAAATTTGAAGTTATAGATAATACTATAAATTATCTTGAAGGAAGCATTACTGATGTAACTGTATCATTAGATAGAATTATAAAAAGTAAAGATAAAGTTGTTAATAATATTTCTGAAGTAGCAGCCGTATCACAAGAAACAGCGGCAATTACTGAGGAAGTAAGTGCTGCATCTGAAGAACAATCATCAGGATTACAAGAAATGTCAAGTCAAGCAGAATCTCTTAAAGAGTATTCTGAAATACTAAATAGATTAATACAAAAATTTAAAATTTCCTAAGAATAATAAAAGGTGCATACGATATTGTATGCACCTTAAATATTACATTGATTTATGGAATGTTCTATTTATAACATCTAATTGTTGCTCTCTAGTTAACTTAATGAAGTTTACAGCATATCCTGAAACTCTTATAGTTAATTGAGGATAATTTTCTGGATGATCCATAGCATCTAATAAAGTTTCTCTATCAAATACATTTACATTTAAGTGTTGAGCACCTTGAGAGAAGTATCCATCCATCATAGCGCCTAGGTTATGGATTCTGTTTTCAGCATCTTTTCCTAATGCATCAGGAATTATTGAGAATGTGTTAGAAACACCATCTTGTGAGTGTTCATATGGTATTTTAGCAACTGAGTTTAATGAAGCTAAAGCACCGTTGTTATCTCTTCCGTGCATTGGGTTAGCCCCTGGTGCAAATGGTTCTCCAGCCTTTCTTCCGCATGGAGTAGTACCAGTTTTCTTACCGTAAACAACGTTAGAAGTAATTGTTAATACTGATTGAGTGTGGTAAGCATTTCTATAAGTTTTATTTTGTCTTATTTTATTCATCATGCTTTCAACTAACCATACAGCTATTTCATCAGCTCTATCGTCATCATTTCCGTATTTAGGGAAGTCTCCTTCAACTTCGAAGTCGATAGCTATTCCTTCTTCGTTTCTTATTGGCTTAACTTTAGCGTATTTAATAGCAGAAAGTGAGTCAGCACAAACTGAAAGTCCAGCTATACCACAAGCCATTGTTCTAAATACATCTCTATCATGCAGCGCCATTTGTAATTTTTCATAAGAATATTTATCATGCATATAGTGAATAACATTTAAAGTATTAACATAAAGGTTTGCTAACCAATCTGTCATAACTTCAAATCTATCCATTACTTCATTGTAATCTAAATAATCACCATTTAATGGAGCAGTCTTAGGTCCAACTTGAACTCCTGACTTTTCATCTCTACCACCATTTATAGCGTATAGTAAAGTTTTAGCTAAGTTAACTCTAGCACCGAAGAATTGCATTTGCTTACCAACTCTCATTGCAGATACACAACAAGCAATAGCATAGTCATCTCCCCAGTATGGAGCCATTAAGTCATCATTTTCATATTGAACTGAGCTTGTATCAATAGAAACCTTAGAACAGAAGTCTTTAAATCCTTGAGGTAATCTAGTTGACCAAAGAACAGTTAGGTTTGGTTCTGGTGATGGTCCTAAAGTATATAGTGTATTTAATACTCTGAATGAGTTCTTAGTAACTAAAGTTCTTCCATCTAAGCCCATACCACCAATTGATTCAGTAACCCAAGTAGGATCTCCTGAGAATAAATCATTGTATTCTGGAGTTCTTAAGAATTTAACTAATCTTAACTTCATAACAAAGTGATCCATTAATTCTTGAGCTTCTTCTTCAGTGATTAAACCAGCCTTTAAATCTCTTTCGATATATATATCTAAGAAAGTTGAAGTTCTTCCAAGAGACATAGCAGCACCGTTTTGGTCTTTTATAGCTCCTAAGAATCCAAAGTATAACCATTGAATAGCTTCTTTAGCGTTTGTAGCAGGTTTAGAAATATCAAAACCGTAAGTTTGAGCTAGTCCTTTTAATTCGTTTAATGCATTGATTTGATCAGAAATTTCTTCTCTTAATCTAATTACATCTTCATCTATTGTTTTAACTTCTAAGCTAAGCTTTTGAGCAATTTTATCTTCTATTAATCTATCTACACCATATAGAGCAACTCTTCTATAGTCACCTATAATTCTTCCTCTACCATAAGCATCAGGAAGTCCTGTTATAACACCAGATTTTCTAGCTAGTCTCATTTCAGTAGTGTAAGCATCAAAAACACCTTGGTTGTGAGTTTTTCTATATTTTGAGAAAATTTCAGAGATTTTTGGGCTTACTTCATATCCATAAGCTTTAGCAGCACTTTCAGCCATTCTAATACCACCATAAGGCATTACAGCTCTTTTTAATGGAGCATCTGTTTGAACACCAACTATTTTTTCAAAAGCTTCATCTATATATCCAGCTTTATATTCATTGATACCGGAAATAGTTTCAGTGTCAACATCTAAAACTCCACCATTTTCTCTTTCTTTTTTAAATAATTCACTTACTTCTTCCCATAGTTTTTTAGTTGCATCTGTAGCGCCAGATAAAAAACTATCATCGCCAGTGTATGGAGTATAATTTAATTGAATAAAGTTTCTAACATCAACAGATTTAACCCATTGACCTTCTTTGAAATTGATCCATTCTTGCTTCATACATTGCACTCCTTTTCTATAAATTAACAAACATTATTATTAATGGAAATTATTATCAATAAAGAATATTTATCATTTACATTTTATCATTAAATAGAAAGAAAAGCAAGAAAAGTGTTTAAATTTTAACAAAGGTATAAGTAAATAAAATTTATTGAATATAGAAATTAAGCAATTATAATTATAATAGAAAATTAATAAAAATAAGGAGGATTTGTAGTGGAAAATAATAAAAAAATTTGTAGATGTAGAAATGTTAGTTATTTGGATATTATAAATGCAATTAAATCTGGTGCTAGTGATATAGAAGATATAATGGAACTTACAGGAGCTGCAACATGTTGTGGAGGATGTACGAGTGAAATTTTATCAATGCTAGAAATAAAAAAATAAGTATTAATAAAAAATATCCTTTATATTAATTTATGAAGGATATTTTTTGTAAATAATAGAATAGTATAGTAATGCAGAGATATATATAGTATTTCAGGAAAAATAAACAGTATTTGTTATTATTTATAAATTAGGGCTTTGAATAAAAAACTTAATTGTAATATAATATATTTATAACCAAATTAATTTAGTAAATTTAGATAGGAGTGTAGTAAAGTGAAAAGTTTAAAAGGTACAAAAACAGCTGAAAATTTAATGAAATCCTTTGCGGGAGAATGTCAAGCAAGAACAAGATATACTTATTATGCAAGTGTAGCTAAAAAAGAAGGTTATGTACAAATTTCAAACATATTTACAGAAACTGCTGAGCAAGAAAAAGAACATGCAAAGAGATTTTATAAGTTCTTAAAAGATGAATTTGCAGGTGAAGCAATTGAAATTAATGCTGCATATCCAGTAGGTCTATATGAAGATACTGCTAGTAACCTAAGAGCAGCAGCAGCAGGAGAACATGAAGAATGGTCAAAAGACTATCCTGAATTTGCAAGAGTAGCAAGAGAAGAAGGTTTCCCAGCAATAGCTGTAGCATATGAAAGAATTACAGAAGTTGAAAATATGCATGAAAGAAGATACAATAAGCTTCTTAAGAATTTAGAAGAAGGTACAGTATTTAAGAAGGATGAAGTAGTTTTATGGAAATGTGGAAACTGCGGATTTATATTTGAAGGAGAAGAAGCTCCAGAAGCATGTCCAGCATGCTTACATCCAAAAGCTTACTTTGAATTATTCTGTGAAAATTATTAAGATAATTTTATAAGGGGTGTCATAGGACATCCCTTTTTTTAAAAATAATAATTTATTAATTAAATTATTGAAATAAAAAATTATTAAGGAAAGGTGGGAAAGAAATGTTTTTAAAAGAGTTAAGTAAAGATGAATCAATGTGTTTTTTAAATTTAGTTTCTACTTTTGCTAGAGTAGATAATAAATTTGCAGAAGAAGAAAAAAGATTAATATCGAATTATAAAGAGGAACTAGGTATTAAAGATGAAGATGTTAAATTTATAGAATATAGAGACATAATGGATTTGTTAAAGAATTGTGATTATAGAGCTAAATCTATTATATATTTTGAATTAGTAGGAGTAGCTTTAGTAGATGGAGAACTTGAAGTTTCAGAAATAGACTTTTTAGATAAAATAGCAGAAGAGTTTGAAATAACAAGGGCAAAAAGAATAGCTATAGCAAATTATTTTTATGATTTTGATGACATATATAACTTTACAACTATAACTACAGATAGTAATATACAGCTTTTAAAAGAAAAAGCAGAGATAATATTATAAGTTTATAAATAGAATTTTTAGTAATTATAAAATGTATTAAATGATTTTTTTAGGACAAAATAATACCAAAATAGTAGGAGGTGTTATTTTGAATAATAAAGATGATAATATGGTAGGAGGACTACCTAAAAATATAAATAAAGAAGTACCAACAGCAAAAGATGATGCTAAAACAATAACCGGATTAATAAAGAAATCTGGTGAGATAGTAGGTTATGAACTTTCTAATAGTGAAAGAGTAACCAAAGAACAAGGGGTACAAATGGCTAAGGAAGGAAACATTGCTGGGGTAGCAGTAGGAGTTTCTAAAAAAGGTGAAGAATATTTAAGAAGTTTACCAGATCAAGACGAAAATAATAATTTAAGTTCATTGCCAACGGTGGAATAAAGCAATTATAGATAAGAAAAAGATATTTAATAAAATTTTTAACCTTCTAAGAATATTTAATTCTTTGTAAATTTGTAACGTAAAGTTTACTATTTTACTATTATGGTTTTATTGAAAAATAAAAATATATTATGTAGAATTGAATTACATCAAGATATATTCAACAATAAGGGGGTTAAGTATATGATGGTAATATTAGTACTAGCAATATCAGCATTTGCATCATATAAGTTAGCAGAAGAGAAAAGACAAAATAAAATTCTGTGGACAATAGGGACAGCACTTGTAGGACCATTACTTTTAGTAGTTCAATATCTATTGGCTTGGTATAGTTGTAAGAATGAAGTTAAATAGTTTTTATATATAAGTATACTGGATAAAATATTTGTTTTAATAAATATTTTATCCAGTTTTTTATTATTTAAGAAATTATATCTATATACAAATTGTATATGATTTTATAAGAGGAGTAAAATTCGTAGTGTAAGAATTAGCGACTTAATAATTTCATTCATTCAGTTTGCAAAGAGATAAACATTGTATGACGGTGACTTGGAGCTCATGCGACGGAATAAGGAATATAATGTTTATCTCTTTTTGTTTTTTAAGGAAACTAATCTATTTGTAATTTGGGATAACTATAGATTAAATACATAATAATGTGTTAAAATTGTGGAAAGTTATCCACAAAATGTGGACAACTCTTAAAAACTGTTGAAAACTTTTTAAAAGGTATTGACACAATATATATGGATTGAATGTATGTTTGTAACAATATGATGATATTTGAAGAAGTATAGTAGTATATGTTTAATGGGGTAAAATAATAAAAATGATAAATATATACATGTTAACAAAGTTATTAACAGTTTGGACAGAATGTGGATAAAAATTGTGGATAATGTTATAATTATTACGGAAATATAGTAAAAAAGGTCATAGAGTATAATTTGGCTGTGGATAACTTTTGATTTTCAAGTGGATAAGTATAAGAAAAAATGTGAAAAATGTAGAAATATACATAAATAACTTTAAGGAGTAATAAAATGGAGTTTGAAAAAAATATTGTTGAGGGAATATTTATAAATAGACCTAATAGATTTAATGCAAAAGTACTACTAAATGATGAAGAAATAGTAGTTCATGTGCCTAATACAGGAAGATGTAGAGAGATTTTAGTAGAAGGTACAAAAATATTTTTAAGAGAGGAATTAAATCCAAATAGAAAAACTAAATATGATTTAATTGCTGCTATGAAAGGTGATATTATCATTAATATAGATTCACAAATACCAAATAAAGTAGTTAATGAAGCTTTAATTAATAAAAAAATTAAAAGCTTAAATAAATATAGTAAAATAAATAGAGAAAAAACTTTTGGAAAAAGTAGATTTGATTTTAAATTATCCACAGAAGATGATAAAGAAATTTATTATTTAGAAGTAAAGGGTGTAACATTAGAGGAAAATGGACATTGTATGTTTCCTGATGCTCCAACTGAGAGGGGAGCAAAGCATATACTTGAATTAATAGAAGCAAAAAATCAAGGATATGGAGCAGGTGTACTATTTTTAATTCAATTAGACAAGGTTAAGACTTTTTCACCTAACTATAGTAGAGATCCTGAATTTAGTAATGCATTAAAGTTAGCTAAGGAAAAAGGTGTTGATATATTTGCTTATAATTGTTATGTTGATAAAAATTCAATTGAATTAAATGAAGATGTTAATATAATATTATAATTAGTTTAACTAGTAAGAGGTGAATTATGAAATATAAATTTTGTCCAGTGTGTGGAAGAAGGCTAGAGGAGAAATTTAGTTGGGATGAAGGAGGAGTTCCTTATTGCCAATATGATGACATGATGTTTTTTGATATTCCAAAGCCTTGTATTATGGTTGCAATAATTAAGAATGATGAAATATTATTATTAAAGCAAAGTTATATATATGAGAACTCAAAAGTTTTATTAACGGGATATGTAGGTAATAATGAAACTGCTGAAGAAGCTGTAGTCAGAGAAGTTAAAGAAGAAGCTGGTATAGAAATTGAAAATATAAGATATATTAGTTCTGACTACGTAAAGGATAAAGAAATTTTAATGATAAATTTTGTAGCTGATTTTGTAAGTGGAGAAATCATTAAATCAACAGAAGTAGAGGGTATGGGATGGACTAAACTATCTAATGCATTAAATGAAATGAAAGATGATGTTATAGGTACGAAGGTTGTAAAAAAAGTATTAGAAATGAGAGAGTAATATTAAATAGGATATAATAAATTGCCTCATTATAGAAGCCAATTTATTATATCCTATAAAATTTTTTACACAAAACTAATTACTGTCTCAAATACTTGCATAATATTAGATATTAATTAAATTAAGAATCATTTCTTAAAATTTCTAATTTAATAATGTTATTATCATAAGATATAATTGCAGAGTCTATCATCATCCCAACTAAAGAAAGCTCGTCTTCAGTTTCGCTTTCTACGCCTAAATGCCAGTAGGATTCTTCTACTTCATGTTGCCTTTTTGTATTCAATATAGAATCTAATTTAATTAATTCCTGAGTATCAATATTATCTATTTGAGCAGATATAACAAAAGAAGTTTTGTTTTCATCTCTATGTAAATTAACAGTAATGTCTTTTGAACCTAGTTTATATAAATAGGTCATTAATTCATTAATTATTTTTAAGTTTCTTTTAAAGTAATACTTCATCTATAAGCTCTCCTTTTCAAATATATTTATTATAGGAATTAAAATCATTGCTACGAAACCAGCTGCTAGACCGTTATTATATAAATTTAAACCACCATGAAGATATCCTACATTAGTAACCATATTAACATGTAAAAAACCTGCTAATATACCTATTATATAACCATACTTACCTGCAATTGGAGCAAGTGCTGTTGAAAATAAAATAGATAATATTAGAGAGGGGGAATTTATTGGATTAACATTAAATAATGCTCCTAAAATAGCACCAATTATAATTGGTATAATATTCTTAATGTGTTTACCGAAAGCACCAAAACCAACAATAGTAAATATTCCAGCAATGGTTGGTCCATTAAGATGAGAGTTTAATGCTAAGACTAATATAGTTGAAAACAAACATAATATCCCCATATTTATATAACATGTATTCCCAAAGAGTATATAATAATCACTAACTAATCTACCGGGTTGTTTTAATAAAGATAAAAAGTTTTCCTTTTTTAATGGATTATTAAATAATCCAATGATAATTAAATAGAAGGATATTATTAACAATATTATTGTAAATATATAATTAGAATTTGTATTCCATAAAGATCTAGTTTCAAACTCTATTCCAAGTGCTCTTAATATGGACATTAATAAAGTTGCAAATAATCCACCTGCAAAACCTATATTATATAAATTATACCCATTATGAGCTTTAATGCAATGTGATGCAACTGGAGCAAGTACGAATCCTGTAAATATACCAATTGAATAGCCTAAAATAATACCGACTGTAGTAGAAAAATAATTTGTAAAGCTTAGCTGACTAACTGTTGGAGCTAATGTGGTTGAAAGTAATGCAACCAAGCTATAATTAAGGAAGGATTCTTTTTGATATCTAGAGTAAATAAATACACCTATAATAATTGGCCATATATTTAAAATATTTTTGCCGAAAAACGAAAAGCCTGTCATTAGCCATAAAGACATAATAGTAGCTCCATTTGGTTTTACTCCAATAAAAAATAAAAGGAGAATAGACATTATGCTAGTTAAAGCAGAGTTTAGGAGAGAAGCGCTAATACCACCAATTTCAACGTAATCAGAAATTAGAATATCAGGACTTAAAATTATTTGTTTTAAACCTTGAAAAATATCCTTTGGTGAATCCAAAAGAAAAGCTAAAAAGATAAAAAAGCAATAAAGAATTAGTAATACGGTGTATGGAGGGTAAAATTTTCTCTTTCTTATATAAATCACCTCTTATAAAATTTATAAACATCCAGTATAATAAAAGATATTGTTGATTAATTAGATATTATTTTATAAAATATTCTAGCTATATATCCTAAAATATGTACAAGATAGTATAATATAATTATATATAAAAAATAGAAAAAGTTCCATATTTAGTTAGAAAATGATTTAATAATAAATAATTGCATTTCGTATTTTATAAACTTATAGAATTAAAATTAATATATAGAAAGAATAAATAGGAGGAGTTTTATATGGATATAAAAAAAGTAAAACAGGTACCAGAGATAAAAGGAACATTGAGAAGCCATGTAATTGAGGTTCCTTCTTGTATTAGAGAATGTAGTGGAATAAAAATATTTGGAAAAAGGATAAAATCTTTATTATTTACAACAGATGTAGCTATTATTAAAAATACCAATGCAGATGCAATAATAGCAGTTTATCCATTTACTCCTCAACCAATAATAACTCAAGCTCTAGTTATGGCTGCTGATGTGCCAGTTTTTTGTGGAGTTGGGGGAGGAATAACTCAAGGCAAGAGAGTTGTGAACTTAGCATTAGATGCTGAATTTAAAGGTGCTATGGGAGTTGTTGTAAATGCACCTACTGCTAATGAAATAATAAAAAAGGTAAGAGAATCAATTGATATACCTGTAATAGTAACAATAGTTTCTGAATGTGAAAATGTAGCAGAAAGAATAGAAGCAGGAGCAACGATACTAAATGTATCTGGTGGAAAAAATACTCCTAGAATAGTAAAAAGAATAAGAGAAGAATTTCCTAATTTCCCTATAATAGCAACAGGTGGGCCTTCAGAAGAAACTATCATGAGAACAATAGAAGCTGGAGCTAATGCAATAACATATACACCACCTCCATCAGGAGATGTAATGGGAAATTTAATGGACAAATATAGAGGTGAAAATTAAAAAATTACCTTAAATAAAATGTATAAATATAGAATATTTATGAAAAAAGTGTATAATAATATATATAATGATATAGCCACTATGGAATACCATGGTGGCTTTATTATAATATAATAAAAATTTTGGAGGAAATGTATGAGATTATTTGGGGCAAGCAAAATTGAAGAAAATAATTTAATTATTGGTGGAATAAAAGCAAGTAAATTAGCTGAAAAATATGGAACACCATTATATGTTATGGATGAACAATTATTAATAGATAAATGCAGGGAATATGTAAAATCTTTTAGAGTTAATGAAGATAATAATAGAGTTGCATTTGCAGGAAAAGCATTTTTAACTATTGAAATGTGTAAATTAATCAATAATGAAGGATTATATTTAGATGTTGTTTCAGGTGGAGAATTATATACAGCCTATAAAGCAGAATATCCAATGGATAAGATATATTTCCATGGTAACAATAAAACTTTAGCTGAAATAGAGCTTGGAATAAAGCTAGGTGTAGGAAGATTTGTAGTAGATAATCTTTGGGAAATGTCTAAAATAAATGAAATAGCAGAAAAGTATAATAAAAAACAAAAAATTTATTTAAGATTAACTCCAGGGATAGAAGCACATACTCATGATTATATAAAAACAGGTCAAATAGATTCTAAGTTTGGATTTGCTCCAGTTGAAAACATAATAATGGATGCAGTTAAAACAGCTCTTTCTCTAGATAATGTTATATTAGTAGGGCTTCATTGTCATATAGGATCTCAAATATTTGAAACAGACCCTTTTAAAGATGCAGCAGAGGTTATGTTAAATTTCATAAATGAAATAAAGCAAGAAACAGGACATATAATTGAAGAATTAGATTTAGGTGGTGGATTTGGAATCTATTATTCAAATGGAGATATGCCAAGAGAAACAGAAGAATACTGTAAAGTTATTTTAGATAGCGTAGATGAAGTATGTGATAAGTTAAGACTTAAAAAACCTGTTTTAACTATTGAACCAGGAAGATCTATAGTTGCAAATGCAGGAACTACACTATACACTATAGGATCTATAAAAGAAATACCTAATGTCAAAAAATATGTAGCTGTAGATGGTGGTATGGCAGATAATATTAGACCTGCATTATATGGAGCAAAGTATGAAGCATTGGTTACAAATAAAGCAGAAGAAATACAAAATGATAGAGTTACTATTGCTGGAAAGTGCTGTGAGTCAGGAGATATTTTAATAAATGATATTGATATCCAAAATGCAGAAAGTGGAGATATTTTAGCAGTATTATCTACAGGTGCTTATGGATTTTCAATGGCAAGTTCATATAATAAACTGCTTAGACCAGCAGTCATTTTTGTTAGAAATGGAGAATCAAAGATAGTAGTTAAAAGACAAAGCTATGAGGATTTAATTAGAGAAGAAATATAATAAAATATATGCTATAGAGTAGAAATGGTAAAAAGTTTACTCTATAGCTTTTTTATTTATAGTAGAAATATGAAGTTGGCAGTGACAAGAATGGGTTTAATACCATATTTAGGACATTCTTTAAAAATATTTTTATAAAACTGTAATCCTACTTTATTGGGTTTAGATTCATAATCTAATGGGAAAATAAGTGTCCATACAATAGATAGTCTAAAATTTTTAAATCCATTTTATTTTCCTTCTTCGTTAATCTTTTTGAAGATAAAAATATAATTTTTTTAATAGTGGAATACATATAAAATATTTTTCAATCATTGATTGGAATGTACTAATTATAATACCATTACAAAATGCCATAATAATTGTACCTAAGCCAATTCCAACAAATTTATGAAATGAAACTAAAGATAAAAGAATAGAAATAAATAAAAAAACACAATCAAAGAATGTTTTAAAAATTTTAATAGGAACTTTATATTTTTTAGACATAACTTTCACAAAAAAATCGTATATTTGTGGATAAAAATAGGTATTATAAAACATTGCTATTGCTAGTCCGGAAAGTATCATACCTACAAGAAAACAAATAATTCTGATACTTGTTGATAAAGGAATTTGATTATGGAACATTGGTATGTATACTTTAAATATATCAGCAACGGTAGCATAGAGAATTCCAGTTATAAAAGAACTCAAATATGAAAATTTAAATTGTTTCATAATAATACAAAATAGAACAAAAACAATACCTGCAACAATATATTCAGCTTGCCCATAAGTTAAGAAGTCAAATCTTAAACTTAATATATATGCTGGACATACAATCATAGACATTCCATAGTCTGCAATTGACATAAGGTTAACTGAAAAACCTAAAATAATAATTGCTAAAATATAAATTAGTTCACTTGATATCTTAATTTTTTTCAATACTATTTCCTCCTTTTGCATATAGAATAATCAAAAAAAGAGGGAAAAACAAAAAAGTTTCCAAAAAGGAAACTAGTTTTGAAAGTTTAGAAGAATAATATCAATAATATGCCTTATAATATATTCATTATAATTATTATCTAAAGTTGGGATAAAAAGTTGTTTATCACAAAATTTAATAGAATCTTTACAGGTAATAAGCCATTTTCTAACTTTAGTATTTTGTATACGGTTGATGATTCTTTTATCAAAATGAAATGAATTACCGTTTGTACTTAGAATAATTAATAAATTATTTTCTGAAAATGTATACTTTTTTTGAAAATCAACATCACATATAACAGTTGAAATATGATAAATATTCAATTCTCTTTGTATATTATAACAAAGTGATCTCGCATCTCCTTGTGCATATAAATAAAGTATTTTAGTGTCTCTAATACTTTTTATTATTTCCTGAATATCGTTTATATTGATATGTTCTAATGAGTATTGAATGTTTTTTGATAATTCTTTTGTAAATTGTATTATATTATCTTGAAAAGATAATTCATGATTTTTTATCATTTTACGTCTTTGTAAAGAATCTAAATAACTATAGCAAGCGTATCTAAAATCCTCATAATTTTGATAATCTAAATTTCTAATGCATTTTGATACTTGTCCTTTTGACATATAGGATGATTTTGCAATATCATCTATACTCATAGATGGGATTTGTTCAATATTTTTTTTAATAAAACTACATAGAACATATAATGTACTTTTATTTGTATTACTATTCAATATATCATTAACTTTATCAATTATCATACTTACCTTCCTAACATGAAAATTTTAATTAGTAACCTTTTTTATATTGTAATTATAGTATTATGACATGGTATATTCATTTTTTTCTGCAATAACTAAATACTTTTATTATATCAAAGTTAATGCCTAATTGATAAATTAGTTTATTTTTATATAGTTTCTATTTTGATAGATTGAATGCTATTTAAATTTATTATAAATATGTTATACTAAAATATAAGCTAAAAAGGAAGGTTGTGATTAAAAACGGAGATGGAGCAAGATAGATATATAGTTGATAGAATTGAAGAAAACTATGTAGTATTAGAAAATGGTAAAGATAATGTATTTAACGTAAAAAAAAGTGATATAATTGGAAATGTAAAAGAAGGAGATATACTTTATATAAAAAATAATCTTTATTTTATAGATGAAAAAGCTACTAAAATGAGAAAAGAAGAAATTGATAATTTAATGAAAGGATTATGGGAAGAATAATGGAAAATAATATTGAAGAAGATGGAAAAGAAAAGAACACAATAAAGAATTTTATTTATGAGTGGGGAGTTCCAGTAATTTCAGCTGTTATAATAGCCATTTTAATAAATAAATTTCTATTATTTAAGGTATTAATTCCATCAGAATCTATGGTACCTACATTAAATGTTAATGATAGGTTATTTGTAACAAGAGTTTACAACTTAGAAAAATTAAAAAGAGGAGATATATTAGTTTTTTACTCAGAAGAATTACAAGAGGATTTAATTAAGAGATTAATAGGCTTGCCAGGAGATAAAATACAAATAATAAATGGTGTTGTTTCTGTTAATGGCGAAGTGTTAGAAGAAGACTATATTGGAGCTCCAGATAAATTTAGTGGGGAATATGAAGTTCCAGAAGGAAAGTACTTCTTTTTAGGGGATAATAGGCTTTATTCTAAAGACTCAAGATATTGGATTAATCCTTATATAGATGGGGAAGATATAGCTGGAAAGGCACAAATTAAGGTATATCCTTTTGATGAGATTGGAAAAATAAAATAAACTTATTAGAAAGGAAACATTATGGATAATAAGAACACTGAAGACAATAATAACAATAATAAAAAACAAAATACCATATTATATGCGATTTTAGCATTTCTATTTTTATACGCATTTACTTCAACTAAGAATTTTATGATGACAAATGAAATAAGTTATAATAAATTCTTAAATATGATAGAAAATAATCAAGTAGAAAGCGTTGTTATTTCAGCAAGCGAAATAAAAATTGTTCCAAAGGAAAAAGAAGAGGGATTTTCTAGTAAAAAAGTGTTATATACAGGAAACGTAGATGATCCAAATTTAATAAATATATTAAATGAGTCAGGGGTAGAATATAGAGCAGAATCTATTCAAGAAAACTATTTTGCTGACTTTATATTTAGTTGGGTTATAATGCCTATAATTTTATTTAGTATCTTTAGATTTTTAGCGGGAAGAATAGGAAAAAGAATGGGTGCTGGTCCTATGATGGGATTAGGAAAAAGTAACGCTAAAGTATATAAGGAAAATGATATAAAAATTACCTTTGATGATGTTGCAGGGCAAGATGAAGCAAAGGAATCATTAAAAGAAATAATAGATTACTTAAATAATGCTACAAAATATACAGATATTGGAGCTAAGCTTCCTAAAGGAGCACTTTTAGTTGGACCTCCTGGAACAGGTAAAACCTTACTTGCAAAGGCAGTAGCTGGTGAAGCAAATGTACCATTCTTATCAATTTCAGGTTCAAACTTTGTTGAAATGTTTGCTGGAATGGGAGCTGCAAAGGTAAGAGATTTATTCCAAGAAGCAGAAAAAAATGCACCATGTATAATATTTATAGATGAAGTGGACTCAATTGGTAAGAGTAGAGATTCACAACTTCAAACTAATGATGAAAGAGAACAAACATTAAATCAATTATTAACTCAAATGGATGGTTTTGATTCTACTAAGGCAATAGTTGTTTTAGCAGCGACAAATAGACCAGAAATATTAGATAAGGCTTTATTAAGACCAGGTAGATTCGATAGAAGAGTTATAGTTGATAGACCAGACCTTAAAGGAAGAGTAGATATACTAAAGGTTCACTCTAAAGGTGTAAAACTTGGTGATGATGTTGATTTAGAAGAAATAGCAAAAAGTACTCCTGGTGCAGTAGGAGCAGATTTAGCTAACATAGTAAATGAAGGTGCTTTAGCTGCAGTTAAAAATGGAAGAGAATTTGTTATGCAAGAAGATTTGAGAGAAGCTGTAGAAGTAATTATAGCAGGTAAAGAAAAGAAGGATAGAATACTTTCTCCTATGGAAAAGAGAATAGTTGCATTCCACGAAGTAGGTCACGCTTTAGTAGCAGCACTTCTAGAAAATACAGATCCTGTACATAAGATAACTATAGTTCCAAGAACTATGGGAGCATTAGGTTATACTATGCAATTACCAGAAGAAGAAAAGTATTTAGTTTCTAAAGAAGAATTGACAAATCAAATTATGGTTATGTTAGGTGGAAGATCTGCTGAAGAAGAGGTATTTAACTTAATTACAACAGGAGCATCTAACGATATAGAAAGAGCTACTAAGACTGCAAGAAGTATGGTAACTGTTTATGGTATGACTGATAAATTTGATATGGTTGCTTTAGAATCAGTTCAAAATAGATATTTAGATGGTAGAGCTGCAAGAGAATGTAGTGAAGAAACATCAACTTTAATAGATCAAGAAGTTTTAAATATAATAAGAACATGTCATGAAAATACTAGAAAACTTCTAAATGAAAATAGAGATTTACTAGATAAAATTTCTGAATACTTATTAGAAAAAGAAACTATTTTCGGAGATGAATTCATGGAATTTGTTTACGAAAAATACCCAGAACTAAAAGAGAAAAAAGCTAAAAAATTAGCAGACAAAAAACAAAAAGAAGAAAATACTGAATACTAATTGATAATTGAGAATGGATAATGCATAATTAAGGAAAAAAATCTTGGATTTTTTTATAAAAGATGTTTTGCACTAATGAAATTAAGTTTTGCTGTGCAAAACATCCTTAATTCTACATTTGACATTCTTAATTTTTCATTTAATACATGTACTCTTTCTTAGTAAAATCAAAGGGGGAATTTCTCTTGGATAAATTAGAATTATTAAAAGAAGAAGAAAATTTACAAAATACATTAAATATACTTAATGAAGAAACTTTAAATTACATTGAAAAAAGAAAAGCAATTTCTGATTATATTCTTGATTATAGAAAAAAGTATATTGAAGAATATAGAGATGATGAGGATAAGTTAGTTGAATATTTTGACCATGAAAGATATATAAAAGAAGAAAGTTATAAAGCAATAGATAGAAAACTATCAGAGTTTGTTAAATTAAAAGAATCACCTTACTTTGGAAAGATAAATTTTATTGATGATGGGTTTAGTGAAGAACTATATATTGGAAGATATGGATTAACTCCAGAGGGGACATATGAGCCAGTTATAGTTGATTGGAGAGCTCCAGTTGCATCGTTATTTTATAAGGGGATGCTAGGAAAAACTAGTTATACTAGTCCTCAAGGAGAAATTCCTATAGATATTTTAGGAAGAAGGCAGTTAATAGTAAAAAAGGCTAAATTAGAAGGATATTTTGATTCTGACATTAATATACAAGATGAAATACTACAAATGGTTTTATCATCTAAATCGGGTGAAAAATTAAAGGATATAGTAAACACTATACAAAAAGAACAAGATGAAATTATAAGAGCAGATAGAAGTAAAGTTGTTGTAGTTAATGGAGTTGCAGGTTCAGGGAAAACAACTATTGCTCTTCATAGAGTTGCATATTTACTTTATAATTATAGACAACAATTAAGTGATAAAGTATTAATTTTAGGTCCAAATGATATATTTATGGATTATATATCTGAAGTTTTACCTAACTTAGGAGAAACAGCAGTTAGAAATGAAACATTTTTATCATTTGCATATAAGGAAATAGGTCTTGACGAAGAGGTTCTAGATATAACAGCTTATTTAGAAGAAGTTTTAAGAGGAAATAAGAGTGTAATTGATGAAATAAAATACAAATCTTCTAAAGAATTTATAGAGTTATTAGATAAAAAGACAAATGAAATAGAGGAAAATTACTTTGATATTAAGGCAGTTGAATTCTTAGGTAAGGAGATTGTCTCAATAGAAGAAATAAAAGAGCTTTTTGAAGTCCATTATAAATATATGCCTATATTTAGAAGAAGCCAAAAAATAAAGAGAATATTATTCTCTAAAATAAAAGATATAAGAGATGAAAAAGTTAGAGAAATAAATAATAATGCTAAGGAAGAAAAGGCTAAATTAACTTCTGAAGAATTAATAATTGAAGAAAACAACATTGAATTTAGAAGAAGAATTGCAATAAGAGATGTTGTTAGAGAGGTAATGAAAAGTAAAGCTTATATAGAATCTTGGATAAATAATGATGAAATAGTTAATATCTATAAAGATTTTATGAAGGTTGAAAAGTTATCTTATTTAGATTTAACAGCTATTTTATATTTAATGATAAAATTAAATGGTAAAAAATCAAGCTATGAAATTAAACATGTAGTTATTGATGAAGCTCAAGATTATAATATGCTTCAATTTATAGTTTTAAAAGAATTAACAGGTTGTAGAAGTTATACTATAGTTGGAGATTCAAATCAAAGATTAGTTAAGGCAGAAGAAATTCCTGCAATGCTAAGATTAAAAGAGATTTTTGGTGGATTCTTTAATTTATATGAATTAAAGAAAAGCTATAGATCTACTTATCAAATTATGGAGTATGCAAGTAAATTGCTTGATGAAAATGCAGTAGTACCTTTTGTAAGAAAAGGAGAATTTGATGTTCTTGAAACTACTGTACCAAAGGATGATATGGAAGATTTAATAGATGTAATTTTAAATTTACTAGAAGATTATCAAGAAGAAAGATATGAAAATATTGCAGTTATAACTAAAGATAAAGAAGAATTAAATACTATAGCTCCAGAGCTTAAAAAGTATACAAATATATTAGCATTTAATAAGTCGGATATTATATATAGAGGTGGAAAAGTATTAGTTCCTTCTTATTATGCTAAAGGATTAGAATTTGATGCTGTAATAATAGTAGATTTTGATGAAAATACAGATAATTTAATTAAGTATATTATGAGTACAAGAGCACTACACAGATTATCTGTAATTAAAGTAAGATAGAAAAAGAATTTTGTAAATAGATAAACATTATATGATGGCGACTTGGAGCGAATGCGACGGAGCAAGGAATATAATGTTTATCTATTTTTTTGTATAGACCAGTTATAAAAAGTCAATACTTTTTTAAAAAATTCTTTTATTAAATAAGGGTATACTTAAGAAACCAT